>JAUHZL010000006.1 GCA_030425945.1 Alphaproteobacteria bacterium
GCGGCGGGCACCTATCCCCGCGCCGGGCGGCGCTTCGAGATTTCCCTGCACGAGACGACGCGCCCGGAGGTGCCGGGCGACCCCAAGGGCGCGGTCTTTGCCGCGCTCGGGCTGTCGGAGCGGGTCGCGTTCGTGCCGATCGAGACCTTCCAGGAGGTGCGCACGCCGCTTCTCGACGGGCCGGTCCGGCTGGGCGGCGGCCTCGCCGGGGTCGAGACCGCCCTGCGGCGGGTCCTGCCCGACATGGGCGACGAGATCGCGGGCTTCCTCGGTCAGATCGGCCGCACGCTGGAGGCGATCGAGGCGATGTCGGTTCGTCACGACGGCGCGTGGTGGCGCGGCCACGCGGCCGACCTGCCGCTCGACCTCTGGGCGGTGATCCGCGACATGGGGTCATCGCTGTCGGAGGTGATGAGCCGCCATTTCGGCCATATCGAACTTCCGAAGCTGCTGCTGGCCGCCAACCTGCCCTACTACACCGACGACCCAGACCGGTTCTGGTGGCTGGGCTACGCGGTGGCGCAGGGCTGCTTCCTGCAACATGGCGGGCATTACGTGAAGGGCGGCTCGGGCGCGCTGGTCGAGGCGCTGGTGGCGATCATCGAGGAGGGCGGCGGCACCTGCCGCAGCGGCGCGACGGTGACCCGCCTGCTGACCGGCGACGATCACGCGATCCGGGGGGTCGAATGGCGCGACGCGGGCGGCACCCTGCACACCGAACTGGCCCCCGTGGTCTTCGGCAACGCCGCGCCCGAGCGGCTGGCCGCGATGCTGCCCGCGGGTCCCGGCGCGGCGCTGCACCACGCACAAGGCAGTGCCGCGCCGTCGATCTCGCTCTTCGAGGTGACCTATGCGCTGGCCTGCCCGGGTCGCGACCTCGGGATCAGCGCCTATTCCACCGCGCTCTTGCCGGAGTGGATGCTGATGCTCGACGACTACCGGGCGGCCTCCGGCTTGCTGGGGCATCCGCCCGCGGACCGGATGCCGCCGCTGATCGTGGTCGATTATGGCCAGATCGACAGCGGTCTGGCCGAGGGCGTTCCGGCCCCGGTCAGCGTCACCGGGGTGGACCGGCTGGCGAACTGGGCGGGCCTCGGCGCAGCCGACTATGCCGGGCGCAAGGCAGACTGGGTGGCGGCGATCACCGCGCGGCTCGACGCAGAGTGGCCCGGCTTCGCGGCGGCGGTGGTCTCGGCCGAGATGGCGACCGCCCGCACCATGCAGGACTGGCTCGGCACGCCCGGCGGCGCGGTCTACGGCTACGCGCCCGACGTGCCCGAACACCCGTTCCGCGGCCCCGAAAGCCGGGTCGAGACGCCGGTGCCGGGCCTTTTCCTCGCCTCCGCCTGGGGCGGCATGGGCGGCTATACCGGGGCGATGGGCGCCGGGGCCGAGGCCGCGCGCCGGGCGCTCAGGCGGCGCTGAGCCAGCGGTCGAGATCGGGCAGCAGCGGCCGGACATAGGCGATGACGCGCCCGTCCGGATCGGCGCGCGCGCCTTCGGCCCAGGGCGCCACCCCGTGCAGCGTCATCCGGTGCAGAAGCACCGCGCCGCCCGGCGGCAGCGGCAGCGCGACGCGGGGACAGCTGTCGAAGGCACGCCTGCGGGTCGCGGCGTAAAGGTCGGTCAGGTCGGTGTCGGGCGTCGGCCGGGCGGCGCGGAAGGCCTGCCCGATCAGCCGGTGCGATCCGTCGAGCACCGTCAGGGGCGCGGCGTCCGGGTCGGCTTCGGTCAGCGCGACGCCCAGGATCCACGCGTGCGGCTCGCGCAAGTGGCGGCGGCGGTCCGGGCCTTCGGGGATCAGCCCGTCGAGATGGGTCGCGTGCCGCAGGCGGCGGAAGCGGTGGGCGGGCTCGCTCTCGGACGGATCGCGGCGGGGATAGCCGGGATGGGTCGCCGACAGTTGCGCCGGGTGCAGCGGCAGCGGCCCGAAAAGCGCCTGAGCGGTGGTCAGCGCCGCGCCCCCCAGCGGCGGCCCGCCGGGCAGCGCCCCGGTCGCGTCGTTCGGCAGCAGGTCCACGCCGGGGGCCCAGGTGCCGCCGTGGCGGCGCGGGGCGCGGGCCAGCCGGGCGCGGGCCTCGGGCAGGACGGACGCGACCCAGGCCAGCGTCGCGGGCTCGGGCGCGAAGACCTGCCAGCCCCGCGCCGCGAGCGTCATGCCAGCAGGGCTTTGCGCAGCATGTTGAGCGCGACGAGGATCAGGAACACGGCGAAGACGCGCTTCAGCGGCTTCGGGTCCATCGCGTGGGCGAGCTTCGCGCCGTAAGGCGTTGTAATCAGGGTCATCGCGATGATCAGGGCGAAGGCCGGCAGGTTGACCACGCCCAGCGTGTAGGGCGGCGCGCCCTCGGGGGTGGCGACCAGCAGGAACCCGGTCACCGAGGGCACCGCGATCAGCAGGCCGAAGCCCGCCGCGGTGGCGACGGCGCGGTGGATCGGGACGTTGTGCAGGCTCATCAGGGGCACGCCGAAGCTGCCGCCGCCGATGCCCATCAGGACCGACAGGAAGCCGACCACGGGCGAGTAGATCGCGCGCCGGATGCCCTTGGGCATGGCGTCGGCCAGCCGCCACTCGGACCGTCCGAATCCGAGGTAGAGGCCCACCACCAGCGCCAGCGTGCCGAAGATCGCCTGCAGCGTCTGGGTGCGCAGGCTCGAGACGGTCAGCATCCCCAGCACCGCACCGATGGCGATGCCGATGGCCCAGCCCTTGAGGATGTCCCAGTCGACCGCGCCCTTCTTGTTGTGCGAGTGGACCGAGCGGATCGAGGTCACGACGATGGTCGCCAGCGAGGTCGCGAGGCAGACCTGCATCAGGAACGGCGAGCCGTAGCCGAGCCCGGTGAAGGCGTAATAGAGCGCGGGGACCAGCACGATGCCGCCGCCGACGCCCAGCAGCCCGGCCAGCACGCCGGCAAAGGCACCAATGGCCATCAGAAGCGCCGCCATCGGCAGGAGAAGGGACAGGTCGGGCATGGGGCACACTCCGGGGGGTCTCGGGACGGGCGAGACCTAGCCCGTTGCGCCGTCGGGGGCAATCGCACCGGGCGCCGGGGTCTGTGCACGGATGAAGGCCGCGGCCCCGGGGCTGTGCCTGCGCGTGTCGGCGCGGGACGCGGGGCGCGCCCGGTCAGGCCGCCAGCGCGCGCACGCCCGCCAGCGCGGCGTCAAGCACCTCGAGCCCCGCGCCCGGGCGGTGCGCGCTCTCGGACAGGATGCGCCGCCACGCCCGCGCGCCGGGCTGCCCCGCGAAAAGGCCCAGCATGTGCCGCGTGACCTGGTGCAGGCGGCCGCCCGCCGCGAGGTGCCGCGCGATGTGGCCGCGCAGGGTGTCGAGCACGGTGTCGAGGTCGGCGTCCGTCCCCTGCCCCCAGATCCGGCGGTCGGCCCCGGCCAGCACCGCCCAGGGCTCGTGATAGGCCGCGCGCCCGATCATCACGCCGTCCATGCCGTCGGCCAGGTGCGCCTCGGCCTGGTCGAGCGTCGCGATCCCGCCGTTGATCGACAGGTGCAGCTGCGGAAAGGCCGCCTTCATCGCGTGGACCAGCGGATAGTCGAGCGGCGGCACCTCGCGGTTCTCCTTCGGGCTGAGCCCCTGCAGCCACGCCTTGCGGGCATGGATGGTGACCCGGCGCACCCCGGCCTCGGCGACGGTGGCGAGGAAGGCGGGCAGCACCTCCTCCGGCACCTGGTCATCGACCCCGATGCGGCACTTGACGGTGATCTCGGCCCCGTCCGAGGCGTCGATCATCGCGGCGACGCAGTCGGCGACGAGGGCCGGCCGCTCCATCAGCACCGCCCCGAAGCAGCCGGACTGCACCCGGTCGGAGGGGCAGCCGACGTTCAGGTTGATCTCGGCGAACCCGCGCCCGGAGGCGATGCGCACCGCCTCGGCCAGTTGCGCGGGGTCCGAGCCGCCCAGTTGCAGCGCCAGCGGATACTCGGCCGGGTCATGCTCCAGCAGGCGGTCGGCCTCGCCATGCACCAGGGCGGCCGCGGTCACCATCTCGGTATAGAGCAGCGCCTGCCGCGACAGCGCCCTGTGGAAGCGGCGGCAATGCCGGTCGGTCCAGTCCATCATGGGGGCGACCGATAACCGAGAAGCCCTTAAAACACTGGCGTTTCCGTTTTCTTTCAAGTCCTTAACCCCCAATCTTCAGCGTCTCGATGTAGGCTCAATGCCCTCTCAATGGTTCTCTCTTGCATCCTGATTGCAAACAATGTGCAAACGATGTAGTCCCAATGCAAACGGGTGTGGTTTCGTTTGCATGAGGACAGCATGGCGAGCATATGGGAAAGCCGACCGGGGCGCTACACCGCGCAGGTGAACGCGGGCGGCAAGCGTCAATCAAAGACCTTCAGCACCAAGGCCGAGGCGAAGCGATGGGCGCGGCACCTTGAGCATGCTGTCGATGAAGGCAAGCGCCCCACTAAGGACGCCGCCCTCACCGCGCTGGCCGAGGAATACCTCGCCGCGCTGATGGAGACCAAGCCGCCCTCACGCTCAAAGCTTGCCGCAATCCGCATCATCTCAGAACACATAGGCCGCATGCCCGTCTCGCAGATCGACGTGGCCGCAATCCGTGACTTCGCCCGACAGCGCCGGAACGGCGGCGCAGGACCAGCCACGATCCTGATGGACCTCAGCTATATCGGCACCATTCTGCGCCACGGCGGGGCGCTGGCCGGTGTGGACACCGCTCAGGCCCTCGCCCACCTCGCCAGCGCCCGTGCCGTTCTAGGGGCCTCTGGGGGCGTCTCACGGCCCGATGAGCGCAAGCGCAGGCCCACCGATGCGGAACTGCTGGCGCTGCGCGACTTCTGGGCCAAGCGGCGGCGCGGAATACCGATGTGGCCGGTAACGCAGTTTGCCATCGCCACCGCCATGCGCCTGTCGGAGATCACCCGCATCCGGTGGGCCGACCTCGACCTCGACGCCCGCACCGTCGTCATCCGCGACCGGAAACACCCCCGCAGCAAGAAGGGAAATGACCAAACGGTTCCCCTCCTGTGCGGTCCCACCGTGATCGGCGGCGAAGTGGTGGACCCGCTGGCCATCATCGACAGCATGCGCCGTGAAGCCGAAGTGATCTTCCCCTTCGATCCGCGCACCGTCTCGACCGGCTTCACCCGCGGCGTCGCGGCCTGCGGGATCGACGACCTGCGCTTTCATGATCTACGTCACGACGGGGTCAGTCGGCTGTTCGAGGCCGGTTACAGCATCGAGCAGGTCAGCCTCGTATCGGGCCACCGGGACTGGAACATGTTGCGCCGATACACGCAGCTCGCCCCGGAAAGCCTGCACCGTGATTGAGATCGAGGAGGCCCGCTACGCGGTCAGCGTCGCCCGCCAGTATGCTGAAGAAGGACGTTTCGACGCCTGTGTCGAAGTATTGGAAAAGCTGCTGGCGGAGTTCCCCAATCACTACCGATTTGGCCACCACGTCGCGATGGCAATGGGCGCACCAGAATGGGACGTCAATTGGAACGGGGTCGAGGAGGAAATCCTTCTCGCAGTAAACACGCAGATAGTCGATGAACTGCGCCGCCGCGATAAATTGGCAGCCGACAACCGCGCTAAAGCCCGCAGGCCACGCGCCAGCAAATTTGAGTGGATGAAGGCTATCGCGAAGGAGGTGGTCGAAGCCAAACCAAGTCTGAGCGACAGCCACCTCGCCGTTCTCGTTCTGGACAAAGCCCAGACCCGGACCGAAAACGATACGGAACTGCCTTCCGAGAGAACTGTCCGAGGGTGGATAAGAAAAATTCGCGCCACATAACGATTTCTGGAAGTTAGCCGCGGCTAAACGAGCGACACGCCGGAAAAAATCGTATCAATGGTCAACCATCTACCCAATGGAGATGGTTATGATCCACGTAACACTTGAAGACCTCGAATGGGCAAAGATGCCCATTTCAACCCGCGCTGAGATGCTCCGCGCCGGCGTTCCCTTCCCCTCAGAGACCAACGAGGAACGCCGCTGTCGCGTCAAGGCGGCGCTGGGCTTGTTCGACGATGCCGATCTAACAGCCCTAGCAAATGTCACTGACGACACACTGGCACGGTATCGCGTCAAAGGCACTGGCCCACGCCCTATTCGTGTTATGAGGAGCGTCTTCTACACCGTTGATGACGTCCGAAGCTGGATGCTGGCACACCGCGATGTCGTCGTCGAGCGGAAGAGGGCCCCGGCATGATGGCCTTCCAACGCGCCTTCACCCGCCCGTTTTTGGTCCGGGCTGCCGACCGCAGCGGCCTCGTGCTGGGTGCCCTGGCTACAGCCGCCGAGGCTGACCGCGCGCTGGCCAGTCACCTCCTGCGCGCGCTCGCAGTCGCCGAGGCCGCCGACCCGCCCGGTGAAGATACCGGTGTCCCGACGCCCCGCATCACGAAATGAAAAACCCGCCCGCGATTGGCGCGCGGACGGGGTAACTGTCGAAGAGTGAATGACTGCTGCGACAATACCACCGCCGCGCGTCTCGGGCAAACGTCGAGACGATCACATGATAAACGAATCTTTGAACGCGCATGAGATGGCCGCGCGGCTTGGCAGCGCCGAGTATCGCGTTCGCCGGGAATGGGCGCACGCGGCTTGGGCCGCACTCGACTGCTGCGCTCCGCAGGACCGGGCCGTCGTCCTGGCCGACCATCTCGCCCGTCTAGAAACCGGCGGGCCCGCCCTGGGAGACCTTCTTGGCACCGTGACGGCGGATGCGCTGTTCTGGGCGGATGTTGCCCCGGTGCATGAGCTGACGGCTTACGGCGTGGCGGCGCTAGACCGGCTGCGCGACCTGCCGCTCGGGCTGGACACCCGCAAGAGGCTGTTTGCCCGGCTCTGGGGAACCTTCGATCCCCTGGACCGGCAAGCCTTCCTCACGCGGGTTGATCCCGAGGGGCGGTTCCTGCGCAGGGGGGCGGCATGAACGTGCATCACGACCCCTTTGCCGATCTGCCCCCGGCGGATGACGTGCCCCCGGATGATCGGTTCCCGCCGATGGACTCCTATGCGCCTGCGCAGGCCGCTGGAAAGCCATTCCGCTTTGTCGCGGTCGGTGATCTGGAATACCGCCCGCCCGAATTTCTGGTGGACGGCCTGATCGAGACGGATACGCTTGGTCTGATCTTCGGTGATCCGGGCTGCGGCAAAAGTTTCCTCGCCGTGGATATCGCCTTGTCAGTCGCGACGGGCACGCCCTTCCACGGCAGGCCTACACGGAAGGGCGCGGTGTTCTTCATTGCCGGCGAGGGGCACAACGGCCTCGCACGTCGCTTTGCGGCATGGAGCAAAGCGCGCGACATACCTCTCCATGGCGTGCCGCTCTTCAAGTCGCAGCGCGCCGCGCAATTTCTGGACGGTGCCAGCGCGCAGGCCGTTTCAGACGCCGTAGCCGGACTGGCCACGCAGCACGGCCAACCTGCGCTGATTGTTATCGACACGCTGGCGCGAAACTTCGGGGCAGGAGACGAAAACAACACCGCGGACATGAGCGAATTCGTGGTGGCCGTCGATGACCTGAAAGCACGCTTCCCCGGCTGCGCCGTCCTGATCGTCCATCACTCAGGGCACGCGGAAAAACAACGCGCCCGTGGCGCGATGGCACTCAAAGGCGCGCTCGACTGCGAATTCCGTGTCGAGAAGGACGGGCCAGCAATGAAGCTGGTGAACACCAAGATGAAAGACGCGGAGCCGCCGCAAGATATCCATTTCAGGTTCGAGCCGGTCGAACTCAATGAAGAGGCTACAAGCGCGGTGCTGGAGGCCTCAGAGGCACCCATGCGGACCCACAAGCTAACGCCCGCTCAGCGCCTCGCACTTGACACATACGCGACAGCCGCCGCCGACCAGCAATGCTGGAAGAATGACATCTTCCAAGGGCTGCACGTCGAGGCGTGGCGCGGCCCCTTCTACGCCCGGCATACGGCAGATACCGCAGACGGCAAGCGCAAGGCCTTCCAGCGGGTTCGGGCTGATCTGGTGGCGCTGGGGCAGATGACCGTCGAGGATGACGTTTACACGGCCACGGACAGGGGCGTGAAGGCGGCCATAAGCCTACAGCGGGACATGCGGGACATAGCGGGACAATTTGAAAATGTCCCGGTGCAGAAGCCGGAAATAGCGGGACAAGCGGGACAAATGCCTAAAGCATGTCCCGCGTCCCGCCCGGACTGGGGGAAAAAATGAGATCAAAAGCGGGACAAGCGGGACAAAACGAAATGGGCGGCAAAATGACCCGCCGCGACGACATCGCCTGCCGGGTGGAGCGGGCGCTGGAGCCGATCCTTGATGGCATCGCCTCGCAGCGTTCCGACGCCTACCGCAGTAGCCTCCTGCACGTCGCCGCAGCCCTTCGGGCGGAGGCTGCCGAAATCGAAGCCCTCGCAAGTGAAAGCAAATAGCATGACCCCATTCCAAGACCTCGCCGCCGTGATCCTCGATGAAGAAAAGGCCGCCGTTGCGCACCTGATCGGGCAGCACGTCGCCGAGATCCGCGACCAGCCCGACGGGCCGGTGCGCGCCCGCATCTTCGCAGCCGCTGCGATGGTCGGCGGCGCGGAACTACATTCAGCGCTGGAAGGCCCGGAGGCAACCGCCCGCCAACTCCGACGCCTGGCCGATCGGTTCGACGCCGCGACCGGCCCGTCACATTGACCGGACAGTCCCTAGGATGTAAATACTGCTTACATGGCTGCTCGCGACGCGACGGCTGATCACACCCGACCCGCCGCTGCGACGCACGGCTGGTCGCCTGACACTCTCCGCGACGCGGGGCTGCGATGGACCTCGAACCCCGAAATGCACACGGGGCGCGCGACCATTACGCATGCCCCCCATCCTGGAGTGATCCAATGCCCAACTCTCACGCGGCAGCCCGTAAGCACTGCCAGCCCTTTTGCTCCACCCTGCGCAAAGCGGGTGCCGACCTTGAAGCCTTCGCCCCTCACGAACTGTCGTGGCAGGACCTCTGCCGTGTCGAGCGTGATGCGCGCCAAGCTGCCAAAGCCCTCCCCGACCGTATCCGCGACTGGGACGAGGCCGCCGCCGCCGAGATGGAAGCCGCGTTTGATCTGCTGACCGAAATTGCCGATCTCTGCGAAGCCGACAAGGATGCGCGCAATGAACGCGGCGACCGTGGCCCTTGGGCTGGCGTTGATCTGAGCCGCCGCCCCCTCGGTCACGTCGGCTCGACCGGCTGCGGTGACTACGGCACCGAGGTAGGCGAAGGTCGCCAATGGAACCTGAAGCCTGAGGAGCGCAGCACGACATGGGCGCAGGCCCGCGTGCAAGACGACTATCGCGGCCTTACCGTTGGGCAATTCCTGCGGGCGGCGATCACCGGCGCATCGTCGGATGTAGAACGCCGCGCCCTCGCCGCTGGCACTGACAGCGCAGGCGGCTTCACCGTCCCGACCATCCTCTCGGCCCAGCTCATCGACAAGCTGCGAGCGCAGTCTGTCGTGGTGCAGGCAGGCGCGCGGACGGTGCCGCTGGAAGGCAAGACCAACGTCGCCAAGGTGCTGACCGATCCGGTGCCCGCATGGCGCGCCGAGAACGCGGCGGTGAACGAGAGCGACCCTACCTTCGGACAAGTCACCTTTGACCCGCAGTCGCTGGCCGTGATGACCAAGGTGTCGTTCGAACTGATGGACGATTCTGTGAACATCGCCGAGGCCCTGCCGAACATCATGGCTGCCGCGCTGGCGCAGGAACTCGACCGGGTGGCGCTGCTAGGCTCTGGGACGGCTCCTGAGCCGCGTGGCGTGGCGAACCTTGCCAGCGTCTCGACCGAGGCCTTAGGCGGCAGCCTGAGCAACTACGGCCCGTTCCTGCGAGGCCGCACCGCGCTCCTGACCGCCAACGTCGGAGAGCCTAGCGCAATCATCGCCCACCCGCGCGATGAAGGCACGGTGTCCGGGTTCGTGGATAGCACGGGCCAGCCGTTGAACGTGCCGGTGCGCATCGGCAGCGTTCCCATGTTGACCACTACGCAGATCCCGGTGGACGGCGGCACGGGGTCGGACGAGTCGACCATCTTTATCGGCGACTTCACCCGGCTGCTGATCGGCATGCGGCAGGAAATCCGCGTGGACCTCCTGCGGGAGCGTTACGCAGATAACATGCAATACGGCCTCATTGCTCACCTGCGTGCCGATGTGGTCGCGGAACACGATCAGGCGTTCCACACCATCACCGGCGTTCAGGGCTGACGACACAGGGGAGGGGCAGGTCTAGGACGGCTTGCCCCCTCCGCTACCGGCGTTCGGACATCTCTGTCATCGCGCCTTCCCCCGGTTCAATTAACCCCGAGGCCAAGCATGGACCTTTCGACCGATCACCTCGCCCCTGAGACCCGCGCATGGGTGGAGGCCGTGGCGGCTGATTTTGAACTCGAACGGCATCATCACCGCCTCTTGATGCTGGCGGCGCAAGCCTTCGACAGGGCCGAGGAAGCGCGGCAGATACTGAGCCGCGACGGTCTAGTGACATGCACCGATGCTGGCGGCCTCAAGGCCCATCCGTGTGTCGGCATCGAGAGAGATTCGCGCGTTGCCTTCGCGCGCCTGCTGCGCGAACTCGACCTCGACCTGGTCGGCACCGAGGCCGATGGCCCCCGCCCGCCGTCCCTGCGCTCGAACCGGGGCTGACGATGGCCAAGCTGCGCCGCGTCCGATCCAAGCGCCAAGAGATCACCCCCGCCGCCGTGGCCGCATACCGGGCCGCTGGGCCGGGTTCTGTTGAAGCGCAGGGTCACGCCTGCCTGATCTGTGACGACGCTCTGGCGGACGCTCTGGGCGTCTCTGCGCTGGTCTGGCTGGCCGGTGGCGCTGATCTGGTCGAGAGGCTGGAACAAGCCGCTCGGGTCGGTGGCGTTTTCGTGGGTGACTGACGCAGCCCTGCGCCGATCCAGCCGTTACTTACCCTCGACCCGAGCGGCCCGAGATAGAGGCCCGCCGCGCGCCTAGATGCGCGCTCTCCATGGGCGGGCCGAAGTCCCTGCGGGGGACGCTAGATCATACCACAGCACGGGCTAAGGACCAACGGGCGCGCCCGAAATGGCGATTGACTTCTGTCCGAATCGAGTATCACATGATCCTGCTCAATTGAGTAGGTGCGGGATACCCTCTCCCGCGCGGTGGTCACGGCAAGGCAGGGTAACTCATGGTCTCGTGTGGTGCGGCACGTGCGGCACGGCTTGGCGGTCAAGGCTGACCGACAAACCTTGGAGACCATTAAAATGAACTACCAGAAACGCAAATGGCGTGATGCAATTCGCAAACGGTATGTCTCGGAGACAGGAAAGAGTGACTACTCATCCCCTGACTTTGAGGCATGGCTAGTTTGCGAGGGCATCATCGAAGCTAAACCGGCTTCGGATGAACGCTAGCATGCGCTAGAACGTTCCCCGGGCGGCCGAGTGTCGTTCCCGGGGGGCGATCTGACCTAATCATGACTAAAGTCACGGACCAACGGGCGCGCCCGAAATGCCGCATCCTTGATCTGCTGCACCCATGGCCGCCTAGACCGAGGCCTGACCGCCTAGGCCGGTTCTGGGCGGGCCGGTTGCCTCCCACTACATCATGACCGATGCCGGCACGCCTCGACATGAAGATGATCATCTTCTTGTCGCTTATCAGACCTGCGGTCGGAACCGGCGTCGGGCTTTGATGCTGGTTCGACGGCGGCATGAGGATGCGCGAGGGCTTCACCTCTGTGGCCTTGAAGCGGGCAGATTAGCCCGATGCCTCGGTCGCGCTGCCACCTCTGCTTTTCGCAAACGAAATCGCAAACGGGCATATAAAATTACTTTATTTTGAATGACTTATACGTAAAAGTCGGTCCAGTCCATCATCGGGGCGACGGACAGGCGCGCGGCACGGTCGAGGGCCGGGTCCGGGGTCTGGGCGGGTCGGTGGGTCATGCGGGGCCAGATAGCCCCCTCCGCCCCGCCATGCAATTCCTAGCGCTTGCGGGTCATCGCGGCCTGCAGCGCGGCGCCGAGGGCGCCGGTGTCGCGCGGGCTGCCGCCCGACGGGCCGCCCTTGCGCCCGCCGCCGCCCGGGGCCCCGCCCGGACCGCCGCCCTTCGGGCCGCGTCCCGGTCCCTGCGGGCCGCGCTCGCGCGGGGTCTCGCGGGCCGTCACCGCCGCGTCCGAGCGCATCGACAGGCCGATCCGCTTGCGGGGGATGTCGACCTCGACCACGCGGACCTGCACCACGTCGCCCGCTTTCACCACCTCGTGCGGGTCCTTCACGAAGCGGTCGGCAAGCTGGCTGACATGGACGAGGCCGTCCTGGTGCACGCCGATGTCGACGAAGGCCCCGAAGGCCGCGACGTTGGTCACCGTGCCTTCCAGCCGCATGCCGGGCTTCAGGTCGCCGATCTCCTCGACCCCGTCGGCGAAGCTTGCCGTCTTGAACCCGGGGCGCGGGTCACGGCCGGGCTTCTCCAGCTCGGAAAGGATATCCCGCACGGTGGGCAGGCCGAAGCGGTCATCGACGAACTCCGCCGCCCGGACCCCCTTCAACGCGCTGGCGTTGCCCATGATCTGGCGCAGGTCGCGGCCGCAGGCGGCCACGATCCGGCGGGCGACGCCATAGGCCTCGGGGTGGACGGCGGAGGCGTCGAGCGGCTCGTCCCCGTCGCGGATGCGCAGGAAGCCCGCCGCCTGCTCGAAGGCGCGCGGCCCGAGGCCCGAGACCTCGAGCAGGGTCTTGCGGGACCGGAACGCGCCGTTGGCATCGCGGTGGGCCACCACGGCCTCGGCGAGGCGCGGCCCCAGCCCCGCGACCCGGGCGAGGATCGCCGCCGAAGCGGTGTTCAGATCGACGCCGACCGCGTTCACCGCGTCCTCGACCACCGCTTCCAGCGCCTGCGCGAGGCGGCGCTGGTCGACGTCATGCTGGTACTGCCCGACCCCGATCGACTTCGGCTCGATCTTCACCAGTTCCGCCAGCGGGTCCTGCAGCCGCCGCGCGATCGAGACTGCGCCGCGCAGGGACACGTCGAGGTCGGGAAACTCCTTCGCCGCCAGTTCCGAGGCGGAATAGACCGAGGCGCCTGCCTCGGACACCACGACCTTGACCGGTTTCGGCCCGGCCTCGGGCAGCAGCCGCAGCGTGTCGGCCACGAGGCGCTCGGTCTCGCGGCTGGCGGTGCCGTTGCCGATGGCGATCAGTTCGACCCCGTGGCGCCGGACCAGGTCGAGGATCGCCGCCGTCGCCCCGCGCACGTCGTTCTTCGGCTGGAACGGGTAGAGCGTGGCGGTCTCGAGCAGTTTGCCGGTCGCGTCCACCACGGCGGCCTTGACGCCCGTGCGGATGCCCGGATCGAGGCCGAGCGTCGCCCGCGCCCCCGCCGGGGCGGCCAGCAGCAGGTCCTTCAGGTTGCGGGCGAAGACAGCGATGGCCTCCTCGTGGGCGCGGCGCCGCAGGTCGCCGAGCAGGTCCATGTACATCGTCAGGCTCAGCTTGACCTGCCAGGCCCAGGCGGCGACCTCGCGCAGCCAGTCGTCGCCCGGCCCGCCCTGCCCGACCTCCAGCGTCAGGGCGATCATGCCGATCGCGCGGGGGGTGCCGGTCTCGGGATCGGGGGCGATCTCGATGGTGACGATCTCTTCCTTGGCGGCGCGCAGGATCGCCAGCGCCCGGTGCGAGGGAATCGTCGCCCAGGCCTCGCGGTGGTCGAAATAGTCCGAGAACTTCGCCCCGGCCTGTTCCTTGCCGGGCTGGACGCGGGCGGCGATCTGCGCCTCGGCCTGCATGAAGCCGCGCAACTGGCCGAGCAGGGTGGCGTTCTCCGACAGCTCCTCCACGAGGATGTCACGCGCGCCCGCCAGCGCCTCCTTCACCCCCGGGACGGCCTCGGTCAGGTAGCCTGCCGCCAGCGCCTGCGGGTCGGCGGCGCGGTCGCCCTGGATGGCGCGCAGAAGCGGCTCCAGGCCGTTCTCGCGGGCGATCATCGCCTTGGTGCGCCGCTTCGGCTTGAACGGCAGGTAGATGTCCTCCAGCGCCGCCTTGGTCTCGGCCCCGGCCAGCGCGCGGGCGATCTCGTCGGTCAGCTTGCCCTGCTCGCGGATCGAGGCGGTGATCGCGGCGCGCCGGGACTCCATGTCACGCAGGTAGGACAGGCGCTCTTCCAGCCGGCGCAACTGGGTATCGTCGAGGCCGCCGGTCGCCTCCTTCCGGTAGCGGGCGATGAAGGGGACGGTCGCGCCCTCATCGAGCAGGGTCACGGCGGCGGCGACCTGGTGCGCGGCGGCGGCAATGTCGGTGGCGATGGTGCGGTGGATGCGGTCTTCGACGGCGGACAAGTCGGGTCTCCCGGTCAGGCTGGAGACCCCGGATAGCCGAGCCCCGCGCCCCCGCCAAGGGCGCATCGCCCCTTTCGCGGCGGACCGGTTTCGGCCTAGGTCGGGGACAGGCAACCGCGAGGGGAACGGGCATGGGCCGCGCCGTCATGATCCAGGGCACCGGCAGCAACGTCGGCAAGTCCATGCTGGTCGCGGGGCTGGCGCGCGCGGCGCGGCGGCGGGGCCTGTCGGTCGCGCCCTTCAAACCGCAGAACATGTCGAACAACGCCGCCGTGACCGCCGACGGCGGCGAGATCGGGCGGGCGCAGGCGGTGCAGGCGCTGGCCTGCGGGCTGGCGCCGCGCGTCGATTTCAACCCGGTGCTGCTGAAGCCCGAGAGCGACACCGGCGCGCAGGTCATCGTGCAGGGGCGGCGGCTGGCGGCGGTCGAGGCGGCCGACTATGCCGCGCTGCGGCCGCGCCTCGCGGCGGCGGTCCACGACAGTTTCACGCGGCTGCGCGCCGGGTTCGACCTCGTGCTGGTCGAGGGCGCGGGCAGCCCCGCCGAGATCAACCTGCGCGCCCATGACATCGCCAACATGGGCTTCGCGCGCGCCGCCGATGTGCCGGTGGTGCTGGCGGGCGACATCGACCGGGGCGGCGTCATCGCGCAGATCGTGGGCACGCAGGCGGTGCTCGACCCGGCCGACGCCGCGCTGATCAAGGGCTTCCTGATCAACAGGTTCCGCGGCGATCCTCGCCTCTTCGACGCGGGCTATGACGCGATTGCCGCGCGCACCGGCTGGCCCGGGTTCGGCGTGCTGCCGTGGTTCACGGACGCGTGGAAGCTGCCCGCCGAGGACGCGCTCGACCTCGCCGCCGCCGCCCGCAGCGGCGGCGTGCATGTCGCGGTGCCGGTCCTGTCGCGGATCGCCAATTTCGACGATCTCGACCCGCTGGCGCAGGAGCCGGGCGTGCGGATCACCCTCGTCGGGCCGGGCCGCGCGCTGCCGGGCGACGCGGACCTCGTGATCCTGCCGGGCACCAAGTCGACGCGCGGCGACCTCGCCTTCCTGCGCGCGCAGGGCTGGGACATCGACCTGCGCGCCCATGTCCGGCGCGGCGGGCGGGTGCTGGGCCTCTGCGGCGGCTACCAGATGCTGGGACGGCGCCTCGCCGATCCGGAGGGGATCGAGGGCCCGGCGGGCGAGACGCCCGGCCTCGGGCTGCTCGACGTCGAAACGGTGATGACGCCCGACAAGCGGCTGACCGAGGTGCAGGCGATCCACGCCGAGAGCGGGCGCGCCTTCACCGGCTACGAAATCCACATCGGCCGCAGCGGGGGTCCGGACTGCGCCCGCCCCTTCGCCACCGTCGCGGGCGTGCCGGAGGGGGCGGTCAGCACCGATGGCCGGATCGCGGGCAGCTACCTGCACGGCATGTTCCGCGACGACGCGTTCCGCGCCGGTCTGCTGGCGGGGTTCGGGGCGAGCAGCGGGATCGCCTACGCGGCGCAGGTCGAGCAGGTGCTCGACGCGCTCGCCGATCACATGGAGGCGCATCTCGACGTGCCGGGCCTGCTGGCGCTGGCGCGCTAACCCCGCGCCGCGCGCAGCCAGCAGAGGCTCGCGTCGGTGTCGGGACCGGGCCGGTATTCCGCGCCCAGCGGCCGGGTCCAGCCGAGCGCGTCCAGATGCGCGAAGACATGGCGGTAATCCACCTCGCCATGATCCGGCGGCCCCCGGTCGGGGACGGCGGCGAACTGGACATGTCCGATCTGCGGCAAGAGGTCGGTCAGCCGCCGGGTCAGGTCGCCCTCCATGATCTGGACGTGGTAGCAGTCGAACATCAGCTTCAGATTCGGCGCGCCGACCGCCTCGATCAGCGCCTGCGCCTGCGCGGTGGTCGGGAGCGCGTAGCCCGGCGCATCGCGGCGGTTGAGCGGCTCGATCAGGATCGTGATGCCGTCCCGCGCGGCCTCGGCGCAGGCATGGGCGAGGCCTTCGGCGAAGACCTGCGCGGCCTCCGGCGCCGCCGTGACCCCGGCCATGACATGCACCGCGGGCACCCCGAGCGCCCGCGCCCAGTCGAGCGCTTCGGCGATGGCGGCGCGGGCCTCGGGTTCGCGGCCCGGCAGCGCGGTCAGGCCCATCTCGCCCGCGGCAACATCCCCGCGCCGGGTGTTGAGGCCCAGCATCGGCAGCCCGGTCTCGCGCAGGGCGGCGGCGACGGCGGTGCGGTCCTGATCATAGGGCCAGTGGCATTCGACGGCATCGAAGCCCGCGCGGGCGGCGGCGCGGATCGCGTCGGGCAGCGGGCGGTCGGCCCAAAGGAACCCGAGATTGGCGGAAAACCGGCTCATGCGCCCTGCCCCAGCACGGCGGCGGCCTCGGCGAAGAAGTCGGGGCCGCCGAAATTGCCCGACTTCAGCGCCAGCACCAGCGCCGGACCTCCGCGCAGCGCGGGCACGCCGGGGGCGATCTCGGGACCGATGTCGAGCGCGGGCAGGCCCAGCCCCTCGACCACCGCGCCCGAGGTCTCGCCCCCCGCCGTCACCAGCCGGGTGACACCGCGCGCCACCAGGGCCCGCGCGGTCGCGGCGAAGAAGCCCTCCAGCGCGGCGGCAGCGGTCTCGCGCCCGTGGCGGGCCTGGACAGCGGCGACGCGGGCAGGCTCGGCGGTGGCCGAAATCAGCGGCACCCCGTGCTGAGACAGCGCCCAGTCTGCGGCGGCCTCCGGCGTCGTCTCGCCCGCGATCACGGCGTCGGGATCGAGGTCGAGCACCGGGTGCCCCGCCCGATGGGCCGCCACCTGCCCGCGCGTCGCCGCCGAGCAGGACCCCGACAGCACCACGCAGGGCCCGCCCTCGCCGCGCCACGCCGGGCGCGCGCCCGTCAGCCGCCCGCTGGCCGCGAAGTTGCCCGGCAGGCCCAGCGCCACGCCCGATCCGCCGGTGACCAGCGGCGCATCGGCCACCGCCCGGCCGATTGCCACAAGGTCGACATCGGCCAGCGCGTCGACCACCACGAGGCGCGCGCCCTCGGCCGCCTGCGCCGCCAGCGCCGCCCGGACCGCCTCCGCCCCCCCGGCCACCACCGGGGCCGGGACATGGCCGACCTGGTGGCGTGTCTGCGGCGCCAGCCAGCGGCGCAGGTCCGGGTCGGTCATCGGGGTGAGCGGGTGGCGCTCCATGCCGCTCTCGTTCAGCAGCCGGTCGCCCACGAAGAGATGGCCGAGGTAGACGGTGCGCCCGGCCCCCGGAAACGCCGGGCAGACCACCACCGGCCCCGCGCCCAGCGCGTCGGCCAGCGCATCGGCGACCGGGCCGATATTGCCGTGTGGCGTGGAATCGAAGGTCGAGCAATACTTGAAGAAGATCTGCTCACAGCCCTGATCCCGCAGCCATGTCAGCGCCGCCAGCGACTGGCGCACCGCCAGCGCGGGCGCGACCGAGCGCGACTTCAGCGCGACGACCCCGGCCTCGACCCCCGGCGCGGCGGGCCCGTCCGGCACGCCATTGTACTGCACCACCGCCATGCCGCCCTTGGCCAGCGTGTTGGCAAGGTCGCTCGACCCGGTGAAATCGTCCCCGATGCAGCCGAGCAGCATCAGAGCTGCCCTCCCAGCTCGTCCTCGATATGCGCGGCAAGGATCGCGTCCATGCTGGCCTCGGCGGTGAAGCCCAGCGCATCGGCGCGGGTGGTGGCGAAGGCGCGCGGCCAGCCGCCGACGATGGCGAGAACGGCCGGATCGGGCTCCCGCCGGATGCGCGCCACGGCGGCGTCCCCCGCGACGCGGCGCAGCGCCTCGATCTGCTCGGCCACGGTCGCGGACACGCCCGGCAGGGTCACGGTGCGGCGCGTCCCCAGCGCGGGGCTGTCGAGCCCCGCCGCGTGGACCAGCGCCGCCACCGCCGCGCGCGGGCTGGCGAACCAGTGCCGCAGGGTGTCGGGCACCGGCAGCACCGCCTCCTGCCCGACCAGCGGCTCGCGCAGGATGGACGAGTAGAAGCCCGAAGCCGCCTTGTTCGGCGCGCCGGGGCGGATGCAGATCGTCGGCAGGCGCAGGCCGACCCCGTCGAGAAAGCCGCGCCGGGTGTAGTCGTCGAGCATAAGCTCGCCCATCGCCTTCTGGATGCCGTAGCTGGAGAGCGGCGCGCGGATGTGGTCGTCGGGGATCACGTCCGGCAGCGGGGCGCCGTAGACCGCGAGCGACGAGGTGAAGATCACGCGCGGGCAGTAGCCGTCCGCGAGGTGGGCGTGGCGGATCGCCTCGAACAGCGCGCGGGTGCCGTCGAGGTTGACGGTGTAGCCCTTGTCGAAATCGGCCTCCGCCTCGCCCGAGACGACGGCGGCGAGGTGGTAGATCACGCTCGGACGCTGTGAAATCAGGCGCTCGGCGGTGCCGGGCCGGGTCAGGTCGGCGGTCAGGGTCGCGTCGCCCGGGCGCGGGGCCTGCGGCGGCACCACGTCCGCCAGGGTCATCGGGCCCAGCGCGGCGCCCCCGATGCGGCCGTCGCGCGCCAGCCTGTCGGCCAGCTTGCGCCCGATCATCCCCGCCGCGCCGAGGATCAGCACCCGCGCGCCTGTAGTCTCCATGCCCGGCTCTCCCGCCCCGTGTCGCGGCGGCAGGATTGCCCAAGCCGCGGGGGATGTCACGCCTCGAGACGGGCGCAGATGGCGGCGACGATGTCGTCGGGTGCAGCCTCGATCGACACCGCGAATCCCGGCTCGTCCGGGGCCAGCGGTTCGAGCGTCGCCAACTGGCTGTCGAGCAGCGCGGGCGGCATGAAATGCCCCTGCCGCGCGGCGAGCCGCGCCGCCAGCAGGGCGCGCGACCCGTCGAGATGGACGAAGGTCACCGCCGCCCCGGCCCCGGCCGCGATCCGGGCGCGATAGGCCCGCTTCAGCGCGGAACAGGCCACGAGGGTGCCGGGCGCGCGCAAGGTCCGTCCCACCGCGTCGAGCCAGGGCGCGCGGTCGGCATCGTCGAGCGGCTGCCCCGCCGCCATCTTGGCGACGTTCCCGGGCGGGTGCAGGTCGTCGCCGTTGCGGAACCTCAGGCCAAGCCGCGCGGCCAGCGCCGCCCCGATCCGGCTCTTGCCGGAGCCGGACACGCCCATCAGGACCAGCCGCCGCGTTCCCGTTCCGTCTTGCATGGCGCCACTGTGCGGGCGGCGGCGCGGCGGTCAACACGGTTGTGCCCGGCCCGCTTTCCCGGTTTGCTGCCCGCAAGACCGCCGAGGGAGGGGAGGACATGAGCGGAAGCGAGATCGGGCTGATCGGGCTCGGCACCATGGGCGCGGCACTGGCGCTGAACATCGCGGAAAAGGGCTTTCGGATCGCGGTCTGGAACCGCACGTCTGAGAAGACGCACACCTTCGTCGCCGAAGCCGGGCCGCTCGCCGCGCAGATCACCGCGACGGAGACGCCGGAGGACCTCGTTGCCGCGCTGGCCCGCCCGCGCGCGATTATCCTGATGGTGCCCGCGGGCCAGGCGGTCGACGACCAGATCGCGGCCCTCGCCCCCCTGCTGGACGAGGGCGACCTGATCGTGGACGCGGGCAACGCCAATTTCCGTGACACCGACCGTCGGGTGGCCGAGGCCCCGGTGCGGGTCATGGGCATCGGCGTCTCGGGCGGCGAGGACGGCGCGCGGCACGGCCCCTCGATCATGGCGGGCGGCTCGGCGGCGGACTGGGCCCGGATGGAACCGGTACTGACGGCGATTGCCGCGCGGCACGAGGGGGTCCCCTGCGCAGGCCATGTCGGCCCCGCGGGCGCGGGCCATTTCGTGAAGGCGGTCCATAACGGCATCGAATACGCCGACATGCAGCTGATCGCCGAGGTCTACGGCCTGATGCGGGACGGGCTGGGGATGGACGCGGGTGCCATCGGCAGCGTCTTCGACGACTGGAACGCGGGGGTCCTGCGCTCCTACCTGGTCGAGATCTCGGGCAAGGTCGCGGGCACCACCGATGCTGCCACCGGAGGGCCGCTGCTCGACATTATCGTGGACGCGGCGGGCCAGAAGGGCACCGGGCGCTGGACCGCCATCGAGGCGCAGCATCTCGGCACCCCCGTCCCGGTGATCGAGGCCGCCGTCGCCGCGCGCAACATGTCGGCCCAGCGCGACCGCCGCGCCCGGCTGGCAGAGCGCTTCGGCGGCATTGCCGGGACGCTGCCGGACCTGCCGCGCGAGGTGCTGGAACAGGCGCTGATCTGCGGCAAGGTGCTGTGCTACGTGCAGGGCTTCGACATGATCCGCGCGGCCTCCGACGCCTTCGGCTGGGGGATAGATCCCAGCGCCGTCGCGCGGCTGTGGCGGGCGGGATGCATCATCCGCTCGGACATGCTCGACGACATGGCCGCCGCGCTGGAGCGGCACGACAGCCTGCTCGGGGACGCGGGCTTTGCCGACCGGCTGACCGCCAGCGTGCCCGCCCTGCGGCAGGTGATCGCCGGTGCCGTGACCGCCGGTCTGCCGGTGCCCGCGCTGTCGGCAGCACTCGGGTATTTCGACACCATGCGGCAGGCGCGGGGGACCGCGAACATGATCCAGGGCCAGCGCGACTTCTTCGGTCTGCACGGCTTCGCCCGCCTCGACAGCGGGGCGAGCGGCCAGCACGGCCCCTGGGCCTGAGCGGGGGCTGCGCCGATGCCGCTTCAGATGACCCGCGAGGTCTTCATCACCTGTGCCGTGACCGGCTCGGGGGCAACGCAGGACCGCAGCCCGCACGTGCCGCGCGCCCCCGCCGAGATCGCCGCCAGCGCCATCGAGGCCGCCCGCGCCGGGGCCGCCATCGTCCATTGCCACGTCCGCGAGCCCGACACCGGCGCGCCGTCGCGGCGGCTGGACCTCTACCGCGAGGTGACCGACCGCATCCGGTCCGCCGAGGTGGACGTGGTGCTGAACCTGACGGCCGGGATGGGCGGCGACATGGTCTTCGGCGACCCGGAGACCCCGCTGCCGCTGAACCCGGCGGGCACCGACATGATCGGCGCCAGCGCGCGCCTCGCCCATGTCGCCGAGTGCCTGCCCGAGATCTGCACGCTCGACTGCGGGACGATGAACTTCGCGGAAGCCGATTACGTGATGACCAACACGCCCGGCATGCTGCGCGCCATGGGGCGGCAGATCACCGCGCTGGGGGTGCGGCCCGAGATCGAGTGCTTCGACACCGGCCACCTGTGGTTCGCGCGCGAACTGGTCCGCGAAGGCGTGCTGGAGGCGCCCGCGCTGGTGCAGCTCTGCATGGGCGTGCCCTGGGGCGCGCCGGACGACCTGCCCACCTTCCTTGCCATGGTCGGGAACGTGCCGCCCGACTGGGTCTTCTCGGCCTTCTCGCTGGGCCGGAACCAGATGGCCTATGTCGCCGCCGCGATCCTGGCGGGCGGGCATGTCCGTGTCGGGCTGGAGGACAACCTGTGGCTGGGCAAAGGTCAGCTTGCCACCAATGCGCAATTGGTCGAGCGTGCCGTGACGATTGCCGAGGCGATGGGCGCGCGGGTGCTGACCGCCACCGAGGTGCGCGAGAAACTCGGCCTGACCAAGAGGACCCCGACCCGATGAGACCGTTCCGCCTGCTAGCTGTCGCCGCCCTGCTGACCCTCGCCGCCTGCGGCACCGTGCAGCGCGACACCTCCGCGCCGATCACCCCCGTGGACCGGCTGGAGGTCGACCGCTACCTCGGCCTCTGGTACGAGATCGCCCGCTATCCCAACTGGTTCGAGGAGGGCTGCGTCGACGTGACGGCCGAGTATGCGCTGCGCGACGACGGCCAGATCCGCGTCACCAACACCTGCCGCGACGGCGGGGACGGCAGCGTCAGCGTGGCCGAGGGCGTCGCCCGGATCGAGGGACCCGGCCGGTTGAGCGTGACCTTCACGCCGTGGCTGCCCTTCGCGCGCGGGGATTACTGGGTGCTCGACCTCGACGACGACTACACCGTGGCCGTGATCGGCAACCCGGCCGGGCGCACCGGCTGGATCCTCGCCCGGACGCCGCAGATCAGCGCGGAGGCCCGCGCCCGGGCCGAGGCCGCGCTGGTGGCGAACGGCTACCGGCTGGAGGGGCTCGTCTCGGTCCCGCAGGCGCGCCCGTGACCCGCAAGGCGGCCATCGTCGGCGGCGGGGTGATCGGCGGCGGCTGGGCCGCGCGGTTCCTGCTGAACGGCTGGGACGTGGCGGTGGCCGACCCAGACCCCGAGGCCGCGCGCAAGATCGGCGCAGTGCTGGAGAATGCCCGCCACGCCCTGCCCGCCCTCTACGACCGCCCCCTGCCCGCCGAGGGGCAGCTGACCGTCGGCCTGCCGCTGGCCGAGGCCGTGGCGGGTGCCGACTGGGTGCAGGAGAGCGTGCCCGAACGGCTGGCGGCGAAGCACGCCGTCTTCGAGGCGATCCTCGCCGCGGCACCTGAGAGCGCGGTGGTCGCCTCGTCCACCTCCGGGTTCAAGCCGTCCGAGCTGAACCGGACGGGCGACCGGGTCGTCGTCGCGCACCCCTTCAACCCGGTCTACCTGCTGCCGCTGGTCGAGGTCGTGGGGGCCGGGGACCGCACCGCGCCCGCCGCCGAGGTGCTGCGCGGGCTCGGGATGCTGCCGCTGGTCCTCGGGCGCGAGATCGACGCGCATGTCGCCGACCGGCTGCTCGAGGCCGTCTGGCGCGAGGCGCTCTGGCTGGTGAAGGACGACATCGCCACAACCGCCGAGATCGACGACGCGATCCGCATGGGCTTCGGCCTGCGCTGGGCGCAGATGGGCCTGTTCGAGACCTATCGCATCGCGGGCGGCGAGGCGGGCATGGCGCATTTCCTTGCCCAGTTCGGCCCGGCGCTCCAGTGGCCCTGGACGAAGCTGACCGATGTGCCGGACCTCGACGATGCGCTGGTGGCGAAGATCGCCGCGCAATCGGACGCCCAATCGGGGGCCCGCGACGTGCGGGCGCTGGAGCGGCTGCGCGACGACAACCTCGTGGCGATCCTGCGGGCCCTGAAGCGGCAGGACGCGGCGGCAGGCGCGGTCATCGCCAGGCACGAGGCGGCGCTGCCCCTGCCCGAAACGGGTCCGGACGGCCTGCCGGTGATGCACGCGCTGCAGGTGCCGCCAAGCTGGGCCGACTACAACGGACACATGAACGAGGTGCACTACCTCGAGGCCGCCGGGCGCGCCGGGGACCGGCTGATGGTCGTGCTGGGGGCCGATGCGGCCTATGTCGCGGGCGGGCGCAGCTACTTCACCGCCGAAAGCCATGTCGCCTACCTGAGCGAGGTGCGGATCGGCACCCGGCTGACGGTGACGACGCAGGCGCTGGCCGGGGACGGGCGCAAGCTGCACCTCTTCCACCGGCTCTGGGCCGAGGACGCCGACGGCCCCCGGCTGGCCGCGACGGTCGAGACGCTGCTCCTGCATGTCGACCTGGCAACCCGCCGGGTGTCGCCGCCCGCGGCCGGGGTCGCGGCCGCGGCGCAGGCGCTGGTGGCCGATCACGACCGGGTCCCGCGACCCGACCGGGTCCTGCTGGGACGGCGGCCCGGCTAGGTCGTGAACCCATAAACAGGATTGAACGAACCCGCTGACGCGGGATGTTCGTCACTATTGGCGGGAATGGCCTCCTGATGGGAAGGTTTGGTTGCTGAGACCGACCTTTGATCAGGAGA
>JAUHZL010000239.1 GCA_030425945.1 Alphaproteobacteria bacterium
GCGATCCTCGCCGGGGCGGGGATGGGGCGGGCGGATATCGTGCGGCTGTCGGCCTTCGTCACCGACCGGGCGCACATGGCGGGCTACATGGCGGCGCGCGACGCGTGGCTGGCGGGCGTCGACCACCTGCCCGCGAGCACGCTCGTCATCGTGTCGGGCTTCACCCGGCCCGAGTTCCTGGTCGAGGTCGAGGTGCTGGCGGCGAAAGTGGACTGAGCCGGGCGAGGGGGGCACGAAAAAGCCCCGCCGGATCGCTCGGGCGGGGCTTGTTCCGTTGGACGGCAGGCGCCCGGTCAGCCGACCGTGGCGCCGTCCTTCTTGGTCTCGGCGTGCACCAGCAGGGGCTTCGCCGCGGCGGTGACAACCTCTTCGTTCACCACGACTTCCTCGACGCCGCTCATCGAGGGCAGGTCGAACATCGTGTCGAGCAGGATGTCCTCGAGGATCGAGCGCAGGCCGCGTGCGCCGGTCTTGCGCTTGATGGCGCGGCGGGCGATGGCGCGGAGCGCCTCGTCGGTGAAGGTCAGCTCGGCATCCTCGAGCTGGAACAGCCGCTGGTACTGCCGCACCAGCGCGTTCTTCGGCTTGGTGAGGATCTCGATCAGGGCGGCTTCGTCGAGGTCTTCCAGCGTCGCGATGACCGGCAGGCGGCCGACGAATTCCGGGATCAGGCCGAACTTCAGCAGGTCCTCGGGTTCGAGGTCCTTGAAGATCTCGCCCACGCCGCGCGATTCCGGGTCGCGCACCTCGGCGCCGAAGCCCATCGCGCTGCCCTTGCCGCGCTGCGCGATGATCTTGTCGAGGCCCGCGAAGGCGCCGCCGCAGATGAACAGGATGTTCGTCGTGTCCACCTGCAGGAATTCCTGCTGCGGATGCTTGCGCCCGCCCTGCGGCGGCACGGAGGCGACGGTGCCCTCCATGATCTTCAGCAGCGCCTGCTGCACGCCCTCGCCCGACACGTCCCGGGTGATCGAGGGGTTGTCCGACTTGCGGGTGATCTTGTCGACCTCGTCGATGTAGACGATGCCGCGCTGTGCGCGCTCGACGTTGTACTCGGACGCCTGCAGCAGCTTCAGGATGATGTTCTCGACATCCTCGCCGACATAGCCTGCCTCGGTCAGCGTCGTCGCGTCCGCCATGGTGAACGGCACGTCGAGGATGCGGGCCAGCGTCTGGGCGAGCAGCGTCTTGCCGCAGCCCGTCGGGCCGATCAGCAGGATGTTCGACTTCGCCAGTTCGATGTCGGTCGCCTTGGCCGAGTGGTTCAGGCGCTTGTAGTGGTTGTGCACGGCCACCGAGAGCACGCGCTTGGCATGCATCTGGCCGATCACGTAGTCGTCGAGCACGTCGCAGATCTCGCGCGGGCTGGGCACGCCGTCCGAGGACTTCAGCCCGGAGGTCTTGGTCTCCTCCCGGATGATGTCCATGCAGAGCTCGACGCATTCATCGCAGATGAACACCGTCGGGCCCGCGATGAGCTTGCGGACCTCGTGCTGGCTCTTGCCGCAGAAGGAGCAGTAGAGCGTGTTCTTCGAGTCGCCTGAGGATTGTGCCATCGTTGCCTCGCCGCCTTTCCCTCCGCCGGGGAGGGCGCTGTGCCTGCCCCGGAGCCCGGGGCGTCTTCTGCCGTTCGGGCCCCGCTGACGGGACCCCGCTTGCCGTCGTGCCCCCCGTCGAAGCGGCCGTCCGACCGGACCGGCCCCGGGGGCACCTGCGGGGAGGTCACCCCCCGGACGCGTGCCTTCCGGAGACAGTAGGACAGGGGGCAGGGGGGTGCAATGCCCGTTTTCCGACCCGTCGGTCCGCTGCGGTCCCGGGGGACGGCCGCGGTTGGGCGGCCGGTCCGGGCGCGCCGGAGGGGCGGATCAGCCCGCGTCGGGGGCGACCCGGCTGGTCACGATCTCGTCGATGTGGCCCCATTCGAGGGCTTCCTCGGGGGTCATCCACTTGTCGCGGTCGAGCGCCTGCTGGACGGTCTCGTAGCTCTGGCCGGTGTGGCGCATGTAGAGCCGGTAGAACCGCTCGCGGGTCTGCTCGATATGGCGCGACTGGATCAGGATGTCGGCCGCGGTGCCCTGGCTGCCGCCGGAGGGCTGGTGGACGAGGAATTCCGAGTTCGGCAGCGAGAACCGCATGCCCTTCTCGCCGCCGAGCGCGATCACCGAGCCCATCGAGGCCGCGAGGCCGCAGACCAGCGTCGAGACCTTCGGCTTGATGTACTGCATCGTGTCGTAGATGCTCATGCCCGCGATCACCGACCCGCCCGGCGAGTTGATGTACATCGAGATTTCCTTGGACGGGTTCTCGGCCTCGAGGTGCAGAAGCTGCGCCACGATCAGGCTCGACATGCCGTCATGCACCGGGCCGTTGACGAAGATGATCCGCTCCTTCAGCAGGCGCGAGAAGATGTCGTAGGCGCGTTCGCCGCGGCTGGTCTGCTCGACCACCATCGGGACGAGGGTGTTCGCGTAGGTTTCGATCGGATCGTGCATCGGCTCTGCCTCAACTGGGGTCGCGGGAAATCGGCGGTCGGTCGGTCTTCTGTTGCCTTCGAGTCTTAGGGTCGCCTCCGGGCCGCCGCAAGGGCAGGCGGCGGGGTTTCGTCGTGGCGGCCGCCCGGGGCCGGATGAACGGGGTCGCAACGCAAGACCCCCGCGCGGCGATTGCCACGCGGGGGCTGATGGAAACCGGTCTGCCGGAGCGGCAGGGTCAGCGGGTCGCGAGCGCCTCGATCTGGCCGCGCAGGCCCGCGAGCGGGTAGCCCTGCGCCATGCCGGCCGCGATGATCTCGTCGGTCGGCATCTGTCCTGCCTGTGCGAAGGCCCAGACAAAGGCCGAGCGGGTGCCCGACGCGCAATAGGCCAGCACCGGACCGTCGGCCTCGGCCAGCAGGGCGGCCTGGGCCTCGACCGTCTCGATGCCCATGCCGCGCCCGTCGATCGGGTTGACCACGAAGCGCAGGCCCTCGGCCTCGAGCGCGGTGCGCATCGCGGCTGCCTGGAGCATCCCCGGCACCTCGGCGTCGGGGCGGTTGCAGATCACCGTGGTGTAGCCCGCGGCCTTGATGGCGGCGGCGTCCTGCGGGTCGATCTGCGGGCTGACGGCGTAGCGGTCGGTGAGGGGGCGGATGTCCATGGGTGGGGCTCCTTTCGAGACGGTCGGGGCAGGGGGGCGCGCCGGTCAGGCGCGCGCCACCCGGTCGATCCCCTGGCTGATCGGCGGGGCCGCCAGCATTCCGGCGATCATAGACACGAGGAAGACGGCGCCGCCAACCCCCCCGAAGCCGATCGAGGCCAGTGCCGGGCCCGGGCAGAGCCCGGCGAGACCCCAGCCCGCGCCGAACATCAGCGAGCCGATGATCAGGTTGCGGCCGACCTTGGGCGCGGCGCGCTCGGGGATCGCGGTGCCGAGCACGGCGACCTTGCGGCGTTCCGCGATGCGCCAGGCGATCGCCATCGGCAGGATCGCCCCGCACGAAGGCCAATGTCGGGTCCCAGGCGCCGAACACGTCGAGCCAGCCCTGCACCTTGGTGGTGTCCACCATGCCCGAGACGAGGAGGCCGGTTCCGAAGAGGGCCCCCGAGAGGAACGAGAAGACGTTGCGCATGTCACACCACTCCGAGGAGATGCTTGAACAGAAGGACGGAGACACCGCCCGCCAGCAGGTAGAAGCCGGTCGCGGCCATGCCGCGCGGTGACAGCCGCGAGATGCCGCAGACACCGTGGCCCGAGGTGCAGCCGTTGGCGAGGCGGGTGCCGACGCCGACCAGCAGACCGGCGGCGATCACGGCCCAGAGGTTCGTGGTCAGGTTGGTGTTCACCTCGTCGTAGAGGGGTACGAAGAAGGGCGGGATGGCGATCAGGCCGACGATGAACGACAGCCGTTCCCGCCAGGTCGACCAGCCCGAGCCGTCGACGAGGCCGCCGACGATGCCCGAGGCCCCCATGATGCGCCCGTTGACGAGCAGGTAGAGCGCCGCGGCGCTGCCGATGATGAGGCCGCCGAAAAGGCCCCAGATCCAGTCCGGATCGATGGTCATGACGAAAGTTCCCTGGTGCGGAGGGTGAGAGGGGAAAGAGGGTGGAGAGGCGGGCCGGGGGGCGGCCCGCCGGACCGGCGCGGGGCTCAGAGCCCGTTGACCGGAACCTTCAGGTAGACCGCGCCGTTGTCCTCGGCGGGCGGCATGTGGCCGGCGCGCATGTTCACCTGCAGCGAGGGAATGATGAGCTTCGGCATGTTCAGCGTCGCGTCCCGCGCGGTGCGCATCGAGACGAAGTCCTCGCGGCTCTTGCCGGACCCGACATGGATGTTGAGCGCCTTCTGGTCGCCCACGGTGGTCTCCCACGCGTAATGGTCGCGGCCCGCGGCCTTGTAGTCGTGGCCGACGAAGATGCGGGTCTCGTCGGGCAGGGCGAGGATCTTCTGCACGCTGTCGAACAGGTCCTCGGCCGAGCCGCCGGGGAAGTCGCAGCGCGCGGTGCCGAAGTCCGGCATGAAGAGCGTGTCGCCGACGAAGGCCGCGTCGCCGATGACGTAGGTCAGGCAGGCCGGGGTGTGGCCCGGGGTATGCATCACGTCGCCGCGCAGCTGGCCGATGTGGAAGCTGTCGCCGTCGCTGAAGAGCGCATCGAACTGCGAGCCGTCGCGCTGGAACTCGGTGCCCTCGTTGAACACCTTGCCGAAGGTGTCCTGCACCACGGTGATGTTGTGCCCGATGCCGATCTTGCCGCCCGCGCGCTGCTGCAGGTAGGGCGCGGCGGACAGGTGGTCGGCGTGGACGTGGGTTTCGAGGATCCACTCGAGCCGCAGGTCGTGCTCGGCGATCCAGGCGAGGATCGCGTCGGCCGAGCGGGTGTCGGTGCGGCCCGAGGCGTAGTCGAAGTCGAGAACCGAATCGATCACCGCCACCGCAACGCCCTGCGGATCGCGCACGGCATAGCTGATGGTGTTGGTCGCTTCGTCGAAGAAAGCGGTGACCGAGGGCGACACGGCCTGTGGTGTGATGGTCATGACATCCTCCATAGTTGTCTT
>JAUHZL010000240.1 GCA_030425945.1 Alphaproteobacteria bacterium
CGACGACGCAGGCGACCATCGACACGTTCTTCCTCAACATGGTGGGGATCGAGCAGATGGTGACGCCCGCCGCCGCCACCGCCGAGGAGCGCATCCAGAACGTCGAGATCAGCCTCGTCGTCGACATATCGGGCTCGATGGGCTCGAACAGCCGCCTGACCAACCTCAAGCAGGCCGCGCGCGAATTCATCGACACCGTGATCGACGAGGACCAGCTCGACGACACCGACATCACGGGCGTCACCTCGCTGTCGATCATCCCCTACCAGGCGCTGGTGAACATCGGCGACGACCTCGGCGAGCGGTTCACGCTGTCCTCCGAGCACGACTACTCGAACTGCGTGGTGTTCGACCGCGCCGACTACAGCGAGACCGCGATCGATCCCGACGACGAGATCGAGCGGATGGCGCATTTCGACCGCGACACCAGCAGCGGCTCGACCCCGATCCGCACCCCGCACTGCCCGACCAACGACACCGAGGCGATCCTTGCCTACTCGGTCAACCCGACCGCGCTGAAGGCCAAGATCAACGGTCTGACGGCGGGCGGCAACACCGCCATCGACCTGGGCGTGAAATGGGCGACGGCGCTGCTCGATCCGGCCGCGCGCCCGGTGATCAACTCGCTCGAGGATGCCGGGATCGTCCACGAGGAACTGCGCGACCGTCCGGCCGACTACACCGACAACGAGACCCTGAAGGTCATCGTGCTGATGACGGACGGCGAGAACACCAGCCAGTGGGACCTGCGCCCCGAGTTCAAGTCGGGCCTGTCCAACGTCTGGTGGCACGAGGACGACAACCGCTACTCGGTCTATACCCCGGGCTACAACGACTACTGGTACCCGCACGACCCGAACCGGTTCCACAACCAGCCCTACGGCGGCACCAGCGAATCGCGCCGGCTGACCCAGCAGGAGCTGTTCGCGCGCTTCTCGACCCGGTTCATCCCGGACTACTTCTTCCGGACGCCCGACTACTATGGCCAGTACCGCGACTACCAGAACGCGGTCGAGACCATCGTGTCGAACTCCGAGGCCGACCTGCGCACCCGCACGTTGTGCACCGCGGCCAAGGACGCGGGCATCGTGATCTTCTCCATCGGGTTCGAGGCCCCCTACCGCGGCCGGACCCTGCTGCAGGAGTGCGCGTCCTCGCCCTCGCATTACTTCGACGTGAACGGGGTCGAGATCTCGGAAGCCTTCAGCGCCATCGCGCGCACCATCAACCAGCTCAGGCTGACCCAGTGATCCGCAGCCTCGCCAGACGCTTCCGCCGCTCCGAGAGCGGCAGCTCGACGGTCGAGTTCGTCGTGGTGTTCCCGCTGATCATCACGGTGTTCATGTCGATGTTCGAGGGCGCCGTGATGACGGTCCAGCAGGCGATGCTGGAGCGCGCGCTCGACCTGACCGTGCGCAGCCTGCGGCTGACCACCGGCACCGCGCCGACCCGGGCCCAGGTGGCGGCCAAGGTCTGCGAGTACACCAACGTGATCCGCGACTGCGAGGACTCGATCATCATCGAGCTGACCCCGGTCCCGGTGCCCGCCTTCACCCTGCCGAATGCCGACGTGCCCTGCGTCGACCGCGCCAACGACGTGATCCCGCAGCACGGCTTCACCAACGGGGTCGGCAACCAGCTGATGCTGATCCGCGCCTGCGTCGTCGTCGATCCGCTGTTCCCGATGACGGGCCTCGGCCTCGCGCTGACCAAGGACGCCTCGGGCGGGTACCAGATCAAGACCGCCTCGGCCTACGTGGGAGAGCCGTGATGCGCGCCCTCGCCCGTGCCCTCCGCCGCTTCGCGCTCCGCGAGGAGGCCGGCTCGGTCTCGGTCGAGGCCGTCGTGATCATGCCGCTGCTTCTGTGGTGGTACGTCGCCAGCTTCGTCTTCTTCGACGGGTTCAAGCAGTATTCGATGAACGTGAAGGCCGCCTACACCGTGGGCGACATGCTCTCGCGGCAGACCGATGCGATCAACGACGCCTACCTCGAAGGCATGTCCGACATCTTCGACTACCTCACCCAGCAGCGGAACGACAGCTGGCTGCGGGTGACGCAGATCTACTGGCAGGGCAGCCGCGACCGCTACCGGATCGACTGGTCCTACGGCACCGACGGCCACAACGACGCGCGCCTCACCAACGGCGATCTGGACGACATCGCCGAGCGCCTGCCGACGCTGGTCAACGGCGAGCGGATCATCCTCGTCGAGAGCTTCACCACCTACGCCCCCGCCTTCAACGTCGGGCTCGAGGCGGAACTGCTGTTCTCGAACTTCGTGGTCACCAGCCCGCGCTACGCACCGCAGCTGGCCAAGAATTGATCGCGCGCGGCGGCGGGCCGCGTTTCACATTCAGCGACTTGCATGTAAGGCGGGCCGGGACACCGTTCAGGAGATGACCGCCATGCCCCGCCGCCTCAGCCTCGCCACGCTCGCCTGCGCCTGCGCCCTCGCCCTGCCCCTCGCGGCCGAGGCGCAGATGATGGGCGGGATGCACGACCGCATGCACGCCATGATGCACGGCGCGGACGGCACCGGCCATGACGAGATGACGATGCCCGGCCTGCGCGGCCTCGACGCCACCGAGGCCGAGAGCGCGGAACTCGCCACCATGTTCCGGGGCTTCGAGACGATGACCCGCACGGTCGAGAACCTCCCCGACGGCATCCGCACCACCACCTCGTCGTCCGACCCGGAGGTGATGGCCGCCCTCGTCAGCCATGTCGTCGGCATGATCGCCCGCGTCGAGGAGGGCCGCGACCCGCAGGTTTTCATCCAGAGCCCGACGCTGGACATGTTCTTCGTGCACGGCGACCGGCTGGTGAACGACATCCAGGTGACCGACGCGGGCATCGTCGTGACCCAGACGACCGACGATCCCGAGATGGCGACGCTGCTGCAGATCCACGCGGCCGAGGTCTCGGACATGGCCGCGCGCGGCATGGAGGCCGTGCACGAGCGGATGATGGGCGGCAACTGAGGCCGCGCCGGGCGCGCGTCAGCCGGCGTCCTGCCCGGCGGCGCGTTCCTTCAGCAGGGTCGCGATCATCTCGGCCATGAAGCGCGTGGCCCCGGCGGGCGTCGTGCCGCCGACCGCGACCGTCCGACCGAGGCCCCACCACAGCCCCGACACCCAGCCGCGCGGCGCCTTGACCGTCAGGCGCAGCAGGAACCCGTTGGCGGGCTTGAAGGCCAGCGCGCCGCGGTCGACGCCGCGCACGTCTGCGATGCGCGCCAGCCGCCGCCCGCTGGGGCCGGCCTCGCGCAGTTCGGTCCGCGTCAGCTCCAGCTGGACGCCCTTCGCGCGGCGGCTGCGCTCGGCCTGCCACAGGGCGATCCCGCCCATGACCACGAGGAAGACCGCCCAGACCGCTTCGGGCGGGTGCGCGAAGGCGATGTAGAGCAGGAGCGCGGCCAAAACGTAGAGCATCGCCAGCGCGATGCCCCAGCGCACCGGCGCGACCTCGAGCCGGGCGATGACGGCATCCTCGGTGGGATCGGGGGTCGGCATGGCGGCTCTCCTCGCGCGGGCTCTGGCCTCTCTAGCCGCTGCGCCGGGCGGTGGCGAGGGGGACCGGGCGCCCCTGTGCGGCGGCGCACCGATCCGGTGTGCGGACGGACCTCGCCCGGACGGCCCGCCCCGCCTAGATAGACGGCAACCGTCCCGCTGAATGAGGCTCCGCCCATGTCGATCCGTCCCGTTCTCGAAACCCGCCGCGCCCAGCCCACGATGGAGGGCGCGGGCGTCCACCTGCACCGCGCCTTCGGGTTCCAGGACCCGACCGAGCTGGACCCGTTCCTGCTGTTCGACGATTTCCGCAACGAACGGCCGCAGGACTACCTGCGCGGCTTCCCGTGGCACCCGCACCGGGGGATCGAGACGATCACCTACGTGCTGGCGGGCACCGTCGAGCACGGGGATTCGCTGGGCAACACCGGGCGGCTCGGCGCGGGCTCGGTCCAGTGGATGACCGCCGGGCGCGGCATCCTGCACCAGGAGATGCCGCTTGGGAACGCGAAGGGCCAGATGCACGGCTTCCAGCTCTGGGGCAACCTGCCGTCCTCGCTGAAGATGACCGCGCCGCGCTACCAGGACGTGGGCGCGGCCGACATTCCCGAGGTGATCGAGGATGACGGCACCCGCGTGAAGGTGATCGTGGGCGAGTTCTGGGGCGCGAAGGGCCCGGTCGACGGCATCGCCGCCGATCCGCAGTACCTCGACGTCAGCGTGCCCGCGAACGTGACCCGCAGCTTCCGGATCGACACCTACCGCCGCGCCTTTGCCTATGTCTTCGAGGGGGCCGCGCGGTTCCGCGACGCCTCGGCCCCCGAGGGCGTGCTGCTGGAGAAGGAGGTCATGGGCCGCGAGGTCAACATCCGCGACCTGTCCGGCGACCGCACGCTGGTGCGCTTCGGCACCGGCGACGAGGTGACGGTGACCGCCGGACCCGAGGGCGTGCGCTTCCTGCTGATCTCGGGCGCGCCGATCGCCGAGCCGGTTGCCTGGCACGGGCCGATCGTGATGAACACGCAGGCCGAGTTGCAGCAGGCCATGCGCGAGCTGCGCAACGGCACCTTCATCCGGCCCGTCCATTGAGGCGGACCCGAAAGGGTTAACGAAATCATAACGTTAGGTCAGCCTGCGTGACGCATTGTTTCGCGCGCGAAACATCCCGTCAGACAGGCTGACCTTTTCGCCCGCCGCGCGCGGGGCATGGGGGCGCTGCCCCCGTCCCGCCGTTGGCGGGACTCCCCCGGAGTATTTCGGCCAAGAAGAAGCGGGCGCGTTTCAGCCCGGGCGGACCGCGCCGCGCACCATCGGCCAGTAGAGATCGGCGATCTCGTCGCGGGTCAGGCGGCCGCCGTCGCGGAACCAGGTGGTGAGGCCCGTGAGCATCGCGATCAGCGCCCGCGTCGTCACCGCCGGGTCCGGCACGTCGAAGACCCCGTCGGCGGCGCCCCGGCGCAGGATGGCGGTCAGCGTCTCCTCGTAGCGCTTGCGCAGGCGTTCGAGCGCCTCGAAGT
>JAUHZL010000241.1 GCA_030425945.1 Alphaproteobacteria bacterium
TCTTCGGACTGTGCCTGATCCTCGCCGCGCCCGCCGTGGCGCAGGACCGGGACCAGACGCTGGCCGACATCCGGCAGGACCTGACGGTGCTCTACGTCGAGATCCAGACCCTGAAACGCGAGCTCTCCACCACGGGCGCGCCGCAGGCTGCGGCGCTTCCGCAGGGGGTGCTCGACCGGGTCAACGCGATCGAGTCCGAGCTGACCCGCCTGACGGCGCAGACCGAAGAGTTGCAACTGCGCGTGGACCGCATCGTCAAGGACGGCACCAACCGGATCGGCGATCTGGAGTTCCGGCTGGTCGAGCTCGAGGGCGGCGACGTCTCGAAGCTCAGCGAGACGACGACCCTCGGCGGCGGCACGCTGCCGGCCGCCGCGGCGCCGATCGCGCCGCCCTCGGGCGGTCCGCAACTGGCGGTGGGCGAGCAGGCCGATTTCGACCGGGCGAAGGCCCTGCTCGACGAGGGCCGGATCGCGGAGGCCGCGACGGCCTTCCGGACCTACACCGACACCTATCCCGGCGGAGCGCTCGCCTCCGACGCGCATTTCCTGCGCGGCGAGGCCGAGTCGCGGCAGGGCAATTGGGCGAATGCCGCGCGCGCCTATCTCGAAAGCTTCTCGGGCGCCCCGAACGGCGGCCGTGCCCCGGAGGCGCTCTACAAGCTGGGCGTGTCGCTGGAACAGATCGGCCAGCGGGACGAGGCCTGCCTGACCCTGGGCGAGGTCGGCGTGCGCTTCCCCGCAAGCCCGGCCGCCACCGATGCCGCCACCGCGCGGACCGAGCTTGGCTGCCGCTGACACCGGACCCGTCGCCTGGGGCGGCACCGACCTCCATGCGCGGTTCGCCGGGGCGATGGGCCAGTTGCTCGGCCCCGACTTCCCGCGCGACCTTGGCCTTGCCGTTTCCGGCGGCGGCGACTCGATGGCGATGCTGCATCTCGCCCGCGCCTGGGCGCGTCCGATGGGGGTGCAGCTCTGGGTGGTGACGGTCGATCACGGCTTGCGCGCCGAGAGTGCCGCCGAGGCCGCAATGGTGGCGCGGGAATGTGCCGACCTCGGGCTGCCGCACTGCACCCTGCGCTGGCAGGACCGGGACGGCACCGGCAACCTGCAAGCCGCCGCGCGCGAGGCCAGGCTGCGCCTGATTTCCGGCTGGCGGGGCAGGGTGCGCCACGTCTGTTTCGCGCATACGGAAGATGACCAGGCCGAAACGGTCCTGATGCGGCTTGCGCGCGGGTCGGGCGTCGAAGGGCTCTCGGGCATGCGCCCGGCACGCCGCGTCGCCGATGTGCCGCAGGCCCCTGTTCTGGCGGGCGAGGGCGTGCCACCGCCCGCCGCGCCGGACGAGACCGGCTGGATCCTGCTGCGCCCGTTGCTGGGGACCACCCGGGCGGAGTTGCGGCACTATGCGAAGGTGCTGCACATCCCCTATGTCGACGACCCCAGCAACGACGATCCCACCTACGACCGCGTGAAGGCCCGGCAGGCGCTGGCCGCGCTTGCGCCGCTCGGTCTCGATGCGCAGCGGCTGGCAACGACGGCCGAGGCGATGGCGCGTGCCCGGCAGGCGCTGGAGGCCCGCGCCCGCGAGGCCGCGCGGGACATCGTTCGCTACGAGGCGATGCACCTGGTCTTCGACCGGGACGGGTTGGCCGCCCTCGACGCGGATACCGCGCTGCGCCTCTTCGCCGCCGCCCTGCAATGGACCACCGGGGCCGCGTATCGGCCACGCCTCGCGGCGCTGGAACGGACCCTCGACGAGGCGATTGCCGGGCGCAGCGCCACGCTGATGGGCTGCCAGGTGACGGTCGGCAAGACGCGCCTCCACATCGCCCGCGAGCCGCGCGCCGTCGCCGGGCTGGAACAGGACGCCAGTTGCACGGAGGCGCGCTGGGACAACCGCTGGGCCTTTTCCGGGCCGATTCCCGCGGGTGCGACGGTCTGCGCCCTTGGGCCAGAGGGGCTGGCGCAGATCGAGCGGCCCGCCGCCCTGCCGGCCGCGGTCCTGCATGCCATGCCCGCGATCTGGCAGGGAAAAACGGTGATCTCGGTTCCCGGCCTCTGGGGCCTGCCGATCCATGCGGAACCTGTGCCGAAACCGCAGGATTTTCCCTTTGCGGATTAACGGATTGAACCCGGCCCCCCGATCTCTACATTAGAGAGCAAGTATCCGGACGCGCCATCGGACGGGGCGTCCCTCCGTAGGAGTTTTCCTCTTGGGCAACATGCGCAATATCGCGTTCTGGGTCGTGCTGTTCCTGCTGATCCTCGCGCTCTTCAACCTGTTCAGCGGCGGCACCAGCACCACGGCGCAGCGCTCGATCAGCTACTCGGAATTCATCGACCGGGTCGAAGGGGGCGACGTGTCGAGCGTTGTGCTCGACGGGGAGCGCGTGCTGGTGCGCGGCGCGGACGGACAGCAGTACACGACGATCCGCCCCGATGGCGTCGACGTGGCCGACAAGCTGCTGGCCAACGACGTGCCCTTCGAGGCCCGCGCGCAGGAACAGAACGGGCTTCTCGCCTATATCGGCACGCTGCTGCCGTTCCTGATCCTGATCGGCATCTGGATCTTCTTCATGAACCGGATGCAGGGCGGCGGACGCGGCGGCGCGATGGGCTTCGGCAAGTCGAAGGCCAAGCTGCTGACCGAGAAGCATGGCCGCGTGACCTTCGACGAGGTGGCCGGCATCGACGAGGCCAAGGACGAGCTGGAAGAGATCGTCGAGTTCCTGCGCAACCCGCAGAAATTCTCGCGCCTCGGCGGCAAGATCCCGAAGGGCGCGCTGCTGGTCGGCCCGCCCGGGACCGGTAAGACCCTGCTGGCGCGCGCCATTGCGGGCGAGGCGGGCGTGCCCTTCTTCACCATCTCGGGCTCGGACTTCGTGGAAATGTTCGTCGGTGTCGGTGCGTCCCGCGTGCGCGACATGTTCGAGCAGGCGAAGAAGAACGCGCCCTGCATCGTCTTCATCGACGAGATCGACGCGGTCGGCCGGTCGCGTGGCGCAGGCTACGGCGGTGGCAACGACGAGCGCGAGCAGACGCTGAACCAGCTTCTGGTCGAGATGGACGGTTTCGAGGCCAACGAGGGCATCATCATCGTCGCGGCCACCAACCGGCCGGACGTGCTGGACCCGGCCCTGCTGCGCCCCGGCCGCTTCGACCGCCAGGTGCAGGTGCCGAACCCCGACATCAAGGGCCGCGAGAAGATCCTCGGCGTGCATGCCCGCAAGGTGCCGCTGGGTCCGGACGTCGACCTGCGCATCATCGCGCGCGGTACGCCCGGCTTCTCGGGGGCGGACCTTGCGAACCTCGTGAACGAGTCGGCCCTGATGGCGGCCCGTGTCGGACGGCGCTTCGTGACGATGGAAGACTTCGAGAACGCCAAGGACAAGGTCATGATGGGGGCCGAGCGCCGCAGCATGGTCATGACCGAGGAAGAGAAGGCCCTGACCGCCTACCACGAGGCCGGTCACGCGGTCGTCGGCCTGAACGTTCCGCAGCACGATCCGATCCACAAGGCGACGATCATCCCGCGCGGCCGGGCGCTCGGCCTCGTGATGTCGTTGCCCGAGCGGGACCAGCTGTCGGTGACCTACACCAAGTACAAGTCGAAGATCGCCATGGCGATGGGCGGCAAGGTGGCCGAGGAACTCAAGTTCGGGAAGGAGAACGTGACCTCCGGGGCCACCTCCGACATCCAGCAGGTGACCCGCATCGCCCGCGCGATGGTGACCCAGTTCGGCTTCGCGGATGAGCTCGGCCACGTCGACTACGCCAACGAGCAGCAGAGCTACCTTGGCGCCTATGGCGGCGGTACGAACCACAGCCAGGAAACCCAGAAGATCATCGACCAGAAGGTCAAGGAACTGATCGACGAGGGCTACCAGACCGCGAAGCGCATCCTTACCGAGAAGCGCGAGGAATGGGAGCGTCTGGCGCAGGGCCTTCTCGAGTACGAGACCCTGACCGGCCCGGAGATCGTGAAGGTGATGAACGGCGAGGCGCTGAACCGCGGCGACGACTCCGACGCGACGCCGCCGGCCGGGAACGCGCCGTCGATCACGGCGATCCCGAAGACCAAGCCGCGCCCGAAACCGGGTGACAGCGGGCTGCCCGACCCGGCCTGACCCGCGGTCCAGAACGACAGACCCCCGGTCCCCGTGGACCGGGGGTTTTTCTTTGCCGCTTGCCCGGGCGGGTGTGGGCGTGTCTACCTCGGGACGACCTGTCCGGAGACACCCCGATGCCCGCGCTCAAGCCGACCGACTTCACCGCGACCGTGACCTGGCTGGGCCGGGTCACCGACCGCGAGGCCGCCCTGTCGTCGGCCCCGCTGGAGGCGGCCGACCTGACCTTTGCCGGGATCGCCGGCGAGGTGCACGGCGGCGAGACCCGCCCCTCCTGCAGCCGCGTCCTGTCCCAGCACCCGCGCGGCACGACGATCCGGAACGTGCGTCAGCTCTCGGTGCTGTCCGAGGAAGAACTCGACGCGATCGCCGCAACGATCGGTCTCGACCGCCTCGATCCGGCGCTGGTCGGGGCCTCGCTGGTGCTGCGCGGCCTGCCGGATTTCAGCCATGTGCCCCCGTCCTCGCGGCTTCAGGCCCCGTCCGGGGCGACGCTGGTGATCGACATGCAGAACCGTCCCTGCCACCTGCCCGCGCGCGAGATCGACGCCCACGCCCCGGGCCACGGCAAGGCGTTCAAGACGGCGGCAGAAGGGCGGCGCGGCGTGACGGCCTGGGTCGAGCGGGAAGGCCGCATCGCGCTTGGCGACGTGCTGCGCCTGCATATTCCCGACCAGCGCGAGTGGCGCCCGCTCGTCTGATCAGAAAGACGATTTGACCGGACAGCCGAATCGACCGAGCGTGCCCGCTACGGTTTGCAGGGCAATCGCTTATGGCCTAAGTTGTTGAGATATTGGTGAGAAGTTTGCGTAGAAAGGCTTCGTCCCAGCCTGCCCTTTTGAGTTTGAGGGACAGTGACGTTTTGGAAGTGTCGCGGCGGACC
>JAUHZL010000242.1 GCA_030425945.1 Alphaproteobacteria bacterium
TCACCTGCCCCCGCACCAGCGGGGCGGCGCGGGTCACGAACGGCAGCGCGGCGATCCGGGCGGCGCGGTCCTCGTAATCCTCCATCGCGCGGGTGGTCTGGCCGGTCTCGGTCACCCGCAGGGTGGTGTAGATCGTGGCATGGGCGTTGGCGCCGAGGATCGTGTCCACGAACTCGTAGCGGAATCCCGAGCGCACGGCGAGCGTGGCGATCAGCGCGAACACCGCGAGCGTGATGCCGATCAGCGAGATCCACGTCATCACGCTGACCCCGCCCTCGGCCCGGCGGGCCCGGAGATAGCGCCAGGCGATCATCCATTCGAAGGGCGCGAAGGGCGCGGGGGTCTTGCTCATGCGTCACCGGAATTCAGGTCGCCGGGACCGTGGGCGAGGGTCCCGGGAAGGTCAAGCCACGAGGACGGGAGCGCCGCGTCAGTGCGGCCCGGTGCAGCCGTCGTGATCGGCCAGCGCGTCGAGCACCCCGCACTCGGCCGCCGGATGCCCGCCGTCGCAGGCCGCCACGATGCGCTGCAACTCCCCCTCCAGCCGCCGCAGCCGGGCGACGCGGGCCTGCACGTCCCGCAGCTGCGCCATGGCGAGCGCGTTGGCCTCGGCGCAGGACCGGTCGGGATGCGCGGCGAGGTCGAGCAGCGACCGGATCGCCTCCAGCCCGAAGCCGAGGTCGCGGGCATGCCGGATGAACCCCAGCCGCGCCACGTCGTCCGCGCCGTAGCGGCGCTGGCCGCCCGCGCTGCGTCCGGGCGGCGCGAGCAGGCCGATCTCCTCGTAGTAGCGGATCGTCGGCACCTTCACCCCGGTGCGCTGCGACAGTGTGCCGATGGCCAGCATGGGACACCCCCTTGAACCTCTAGTCACTAGAGGAATTAGGTCTCGATCTCCCGAGTCGAAAGGAGACCCGATGCCACATGACCACCATGACCACGACCTGAGCTTCGACGGGGTCAGCCCGGCCTACCGCCGCGCCCTCTGGGCGGTGATCGTCCTGAACGGCGGCATGTTCCTCGTCGAGATGACGGCCGGCGCGCTGGCGGGCAGCCGCGCGTTGCAGGCCGACGCGCTCGATTTCGGCGCGGATGCCGCGACCTATGCCCTGAGCCTCGCGGTGATCGGGCGGGCGCTGGCGACGCGGGCGACGGTCGCCCTGCTGAAGGGGCTGAGCCTGGCGGCCATGGGGCTGTGGGTGCTCGGCGCGACGGCCTGGGGCGTGGTCGTCCGGGGCGTGCCCGATGCCCCGGTGATGGGCGTGATCGGCCTGCTGGCGCTGGCGGCGAACGTGGCCTCGGTGCTGCTGCTGATGCGCTGGCGCGACGGCGATGCCAACGTGCGCTCGGTCTGGCTCTGCTCGCGCAACGACGCGATCGGCAACGTGGCGGTCATGCTCGCGGCGCTCGGGGTCTGGGGATCCGGCACCGGCTGGCCGGACCTTATCGTGGCGGCGCTGATGGCGGGCCTCTTCCTGTCGAGCGCGACCCAGATCATCCGCCGGGCGCTGGCCGAACGGCGCGAAGCGCGCACGGCCTAAGGCGCGTCGAGCCCGAGCAGACCGGTGACGACGGGTGCCAGCGCGGCGCCGAGGGCGTGGTTGCCCGCGGCATCGAGGTGCACGCCGTCCGGGTCCGCCCCCTGCGTGACGGTGCCCGCATCGAAGAACGCCAGCCCGCGCAGCCCGGCGACGCGGCGATAGGCCCGCGCGAGCTTGCCGATCTCGGCGATGTCCCGGTCGGTCGTCTCGCCCAGCGCGTCCGGCCGGATACCGGGGGGTGCCACCAGCAGCACCTTGGGCGCCGCCATGCCGCCCCAGTAGGGGTGACTGCGCACGATCTCGGCGAGGCGGTCCATGCCGCGCGCGGCGGCGCGGGCGCTCATCTCGGAGACCATCACGTCATTGGTGCCCAGCATCAGGATCACGAGGTCGAGCGGCGCGTGGCTGTTCAGCAGCGTCGGCAGCACCTCCGCGCCCGAGCGCAGCCCGGACGCGAGCGGGCTGGCAAAGACCGTGGTGCGCCCGTTCATGCCCTCGGCGATGACCCGGTGCGCGGGTCCCAGCGCCTGGCCCAGCACGGTGGGCCAGAGGTCCGCGTGCGCATGGCGCTTCAGCGCGTCGGGACGCGCGCCGTAGGTCAGGCTGTCACCGAAGGCGAGGATCGTGGCCATGCCGGGACGCTACGCCGTCGCCCGCGCACCGGCAAGCGCGGTGGACCGCGCTTGTCCGGCCCTTGCAAGGGCCGGACGGGCGCGCAGCGCCCGTCCCCCGCTCACAGGACCCCGGCGTAGATCTCCGACAGCCGCGCGACGGCGGCCTCGGGGCTCATCTCCTCGCTCTCGCCGGTGCGGCGCGAGGTCAGTTCGACCACGCCCTTGGCCAGCCCGCGCGGCCCCACGGTGATCCGCCACGGCAGGCCGATCAGGTCCATCGTGGCGAATTTCTCGCCCGCCCGCGCATCGCGGTCGTCGTAGAGCGCCTCCAGCCCGGCCGCCGACAGCGCGGCATAGAGCGCCTCGCAGGCGGCATCCGCCCCGGCATCGCCCTGCTTGAGGTTGACGATCCCGGCGTGGAAGGGCGTCACGCCCTCCGGCCAGATGATGCCCTTGTCGTCGTGGCTGGCCTCGATGATCGCGCCCAGCAGGCGCGACACCCCGATCCCGTGGCTGCCCATGTGGACCGGCACGCGCGCGCCGTCGGGGCCGACCACCGTCGCGCCCATCGGCTCGGAATACTTGGTGCCGAAGTAGAAGATCTGCCCGACCTCGATCCCGCGCGCCGAGCGGCGGCGCTCTTCCGGGACCTCGGCGAAGATCGCGGCGTCATGGGTCTCGTCGGTGCGGGCATAGAGCGCCGTGAATTCCTCGAGGATCGCCTGGCACTGGGCCTTGTCGTCGTAGTCGATCTCGCGCGCGCCGAGCCGGATGTCGGTCACCGCACTGTCGTAGAAGACCTCGGACTCGCCCGTCTCCGCCAGCACGAGGAACTCGTGGGTGTCGTCGCCGCCGATCGGGCCGCTGTCGGCGCGCATCGGGATCGCCTGCAGGCCCATCCGCTCGTAGGTGCGCAGGTAGCTGACGAGGTGACGGTTGTAGGCGTGCAGCGCGTCCTCCTTCGTCAGGTCGAAGTTGTAGCCGTCCTTCATGTAGAACTCGCGGCCGCGCATCACGCCGAAGCGCGGGCGCACCTCGTCGCGGAACTTCCACTGGATCTGGTAGAGCGTCAGCGGCAGGTCCTTGTAGCTGCCGACATGGGCGCGGAAGATGTCCGTGACCATCTCCTCGGCGGTCGGCGTGTAGAGAAGGTCGCGCTCGTGACGATCCTTCATCCGCAGCATTTCCTGCCCGTAATCGTCGTAGCGGCCCGACTCGCGCCACAGGTCCGCGGGCTGCAGGATCGGCATCTGGATCGCGATGTGACCGGCGCGGGCCTGCTCCTCGTGGACGATCGTCTCGATCCGCCGGAGCACCTTGAAGCCGAGCGGCAGCCACGAGTAGATCCCCGCCGCCTGCTGCTTGATCATGCCGGCGCGCAGCATCAGCCGGTGGCTGACGATCTGGGCCTCGGACGGGGTCTCTTTCAGGACGGGCAGGAAATAGCGGCTGAGGCGCATCGGCGGGGTCCGTTCTCGGGCGTTTCGGGTCGCGCACGGGTCTAGGGCATCGCCCGCGCCCCGGCAAGCGGTCGCCGCTCAGCCCCCGGCCCGGTCGCCGTCCCGGGTGGCGAAGAGCTGGTTCAGGAAGGACAGCTTCGCCACCGCCTGCGCGGTCGTCTCGACCGAGAGCGCGGTGCGGGCCGCCCGCAGGTGCTTCTCGATCGTGCTGGCCGACAGCCCGGTCAGCACGCAGATGTCCTGCGTGGTCTTGCCGTCCGCGACCCAGTTCAGCACCTCGCGCTGCCGGGCCGACAGCGCCGCCCCCGGCACCGGGAGGGGCATCTGGCCCATCCGGGCATGGGCGATCCCGGTCAGCGCCATCACCGTGTCGCGGTGCGCGGCGAACCAGGCATCCACCGCGTCCTGCGGCACCCCGCGCCCGAAGGCGAGGCCCATCGCCCCCTTCGAGCGCGGCGGCGTTTCGGGAAAGCTGATCGTGTAGCCGGCCCGGGCCCGGGACGCGCCGATCTCGTCCTGCGCCTTTGCCTCGTCGGGGGTCAGGCGGCCCGCCGCGCGCTCGTCCTTCAGGTGGCCCCAGGAACAGGCCCCGGTGTTCTCGCGCACCCAGCGGTATTCCGGCGTGCGCATGTAGAGGCCGCTCTCGTGGAACCAGAGCACCTTCTCCAACGCGTGGGTGGACAGGAACAGCACGTCCGACGGATCGCCGATCGAGCGGCCGACCTTGTAGCGGGTGAAGCCGTAGTTGACCCGCTCGATGCCGCAGGCCGCCAGCGCCTCGACCAGCGTCGTCCAGATCTCCTGCAGGGTCTCGGCCTCGGCCATCGCCGCCACGGCGGCGAGCGTGGCCTCCGGGGACGGCGCGGGCAGGATGTCTCGGATCTCGTCACGCATCGCGGGGGCGACCCCTCCTCCGGGTCCCTCTTCGGATACAAGGCCCCCGACCGCCTGTCGAGCGACCGGGGAATTGGGGACGCAAGGTCACCCCGGCCTTGCAATGACGGGGTGCAGCGGCGATGTGTGTCCGGACGCCGTGCCGGGAGCGCCCGCGCGCGGCCCGGACAGGAAAGGCGGCGAGACATGGCCCTGCCGGTGCGGCAGCAAGCGATCTACTGGGGCGCGGCGGCGATCGTGTTCCTGCTCGCGCTGCGCGGGCTGGGGGACGTGATCCTGCCCTTCGTCGTCGGCGGCGCGCTGGCCTATTTCCTCGATCCCGTCGCGGACGCGCTCGAACGCCTGGGCCTGAACCGGACCGCGGCGACGGTGGTGATCTCGCTGCTCGCGCTGGTGGTCGTGGTGCTGGCCGCGCTGGTGGTGATCCCGCTGATGGTCGACCAGGTCGTGGCGATGGCCAACGCCACGCCCGCGGCGGTCAAGG
>JAUHZL010000243.1 GCA_030425945.1 Alphaproteobacteria bacterium
AGGTCCACGTTCTCGCGCGCGGTCAGCGAGGGCATCAGGTTGTAGAACTGGAAGACGAACCCGACATGGTCGCGCCGGTAGCGGGTCAGGGCGCGGTCGGACAGCGTGCCGAGTTCGGTGTCGCGGAACCACGCCGTGCCGGAACTCGCCCGGTCGAGCCCGCCGAGGATGTTCAGAAGCGTCGACTTGCCGGAACCGGAGGGCCCGAGCAGCACCACGATTTCACCCTCCGGCAAGGTCAGGTCGACGCCGCGCAGGGCGTGCACGGCGGCCGGTCCGTCGCCATAGGTCTTGGTCAGGCCCTCGGTGCGAAAGACGGGGGTGGTCATCGTCCCTCCTGATGCACAGAAGCCTACCGCGCCTGTGCGGGCTCCGCCACGTCTTTGCCGGGGTGACCCGGCGTCGCCCCCTTTTTCCCCGGCGCCGGGTGGCCTAGGTCAGGGGCATCCCCGGAAGAAGGCCCGTTCCCATGCCCCCCATCCTGACCGCAGATCATGTGTCCAAGGTCTATGACAGCGGCCACCGCGCCCTCGATGGTGCCTCGCTCGAGATCGAGGACGGCGAGATCCTCGCCCTGCTCGGCCCGAACGGCGCGGGCAAGACGACGCTGATCTCGGTGATCTGCGGACTCGTCTCGCCCAGCGGCGGCACGATCACGGTCGGCGGCCACGACGCGATCCGCGAGTTTCGCGCCGCGCGCGCACTGATCGGCCTCGTGCCGCAGGAAATCTCGCTGGAACCGTTCGAGACCGTCTGGAACACCGTCCGCTTCTCGCGCGGGCTGTTCGGCAAGCCGCGCGACGATGCCCGGCTGGAAGGCATCCTTCGGGACCTGTCGCTCTGGGACAAGAAGAACGCGCCGATCCGGGCCCTGTCGGGCGGCATGAAGCGCCGGGTGCTGATCGCCAAGGCCCTGTCGCACGAACCGCGTGTCCTGTTCCTCGACGAACCCACCGCCGGTGTCGATGTCGAGCTGCGCAAGGACATGTGGCAGGTCGTCCGCAAGCTCCAGCAGAGCGGGGTGACGATCGTTCTGACGACGCATTACATCGAGGAGGCCGAGGCGATGGCCGACCGCGTCGCGGTGATCAACAAGGGACGCGTCCTGCTGGTCGAGGAGAAGACCGCCCTGATGGCCCGGATGGGCCGCAAGGAGCTTCGCATCGATCTCGGGGCACCGCTGGCGGAACTGCCCAGCGCCCTCGCCCGCTTCGGACTGAGCCTCGACGCGGACGGAGAGCGCCTGATCCTCGTCTACGACGGGGCAGGGGGACCACCGCCGCTCGTCGAGCTGGTGAAGGCGATCGAGGCCGAAGGTCTCGCGATCGCCGACATGCAGACCCGGCAGTCGAGCCTCGAGGAAATCTTCGTCGGTCTGGTCGCGGACCAGGACGCGGCCCGGGAGGATGCGGCATGAACTGGCGTGCGATCCGGGCCATCTACGTCTACGAGATGGCGCGAACTTTCCGGACCCTGTTGCAGTCCATCGTGTCGCCGGTGATCTCGACGTCGCTCTATTTCGTGGTCTTCGGCAGCGCCATCGGCAGCCGCATCGACTCGGTCGAGGGGGTCACCTACGGGGCCTTCATCGTGCCCGGCCTCATCATGCTGTCGGTGATGACGCAGGCCATCTCGAACGCCTCGTTCGGCATCTATTTCCCCAAGTTCATCGGCACGATCTTCGAGCATCTCTCGGCGCCGATCTCCTTCGTCGAGATCGTCATCGGCTATGTCGGGGCGGCGGCGACCAAGGCGCTGGCGATCGGGCTGATCATCCTCGGCACCGCGGCCCTCTTCGTGCCGCTGCAGATCCAGGCGCCGCTGGTGATGCTGGCGTTCCTGCTGCTGACCGCGGTCAGTTTCGCGCTGCTGGGCTTCATCCTCGGGATCTGGGCCAACAACTTCGAGCAGTTGCAGTTCGTGCCCCTGCTGATCGTCACGCCGCTCGTGTTCCTCGGCGGGGCGTTCTACTCGATCTCCATGCTGCCCGAGGCGTGGCAGGCGGTGACGCTGCTCAACCCCGTGGTCTACCTGATCTCCGGGTTCCGCTGGAGCTTCTACGGCCTCGCCGACGTGTCGCTCGGACTGAGCCTCGGGATGATCATGCTGTTCCTCGCGCTCTGCCTCGGCGTGATCTGGTGGATCTTCCGCACCGGCTACCGCCTGAAACCCTGACAGCGGTCGGCGGTTCCCATCCGGAGCCGCCCGGCCTACGATCCGCGCGACAAGAGGGGAGATGCCCATGTATCCGGCCAGCGCCGCCCCAGCCGGGGCCAACAGCACCATCGATCTGCGCAGCGATACCGTGACCCGGCCCGATGCCGCCATGCGGGCGGTGATGACCGCGGCCGAGGTCGGCGACGACGTGTTCGGCGACGATCCGAACGTGCTGGCGCTGGAGGCCGAGGCCGCCGAGCTGACCGGCAAGGAGGCGGGTCTCTACCTGTCTTCGGGCACCCAGAGCAATCTTTCGGCGCTGCTCAGCCATTGCCAGCGCGGCGAGGAGATCCTCGTCGGCGCGTCCTACCATGTCCGCTGCTACGAGGCGGGCGGCGCGTCTGTGCTGGGCGGGATCGTGCTGACCTCGCTGCCGGTGGGCGCGGATGCCAGTGTCGATCCCGCCGACGTCACCGCGCGGATCAAGCCGGACGATCCGCATTTCCCGATCACCCGGCTGCTGAGCCTCGAGAACACCGTCTCCGGCAAGGTCATCCCGATCCCGCGCCTGTCGGCCGCTGCGGAGGCGGCCCGGGCGGGCGGGTTGTCCGTGCATCTGGATGGCGCGCGGTTCTTCAACGCCGTCGCCGCGCTGGGCTGCGCGCCGCACGAGCTGGCGGCAGTGGCCGACACCGTGTCGCTGTGCCTGTCGAAGGGCCTCGCGGCACCGGTGGGCTCGGTCCTCGTCGGGCCGCGCGACGTGATCGCCCGCGCGCGCCGCTGGCGCAAGATGCTGGGCGGCGGGATGCGGCAGGCCGGGGTGCTGGCCGCCGCCGGGCGTCACGCGCTGGCGCACAACCGCACGCGCCTGCCCGACGATCACGCCCGCGCCGAGCGGCTCGCCACGCTTCTGCGCGGTCTCGAGGCCTCGGCCCCCGGCAAGCCGGTGGTGCAGGACACCAACATGGTGTTCTTCTCGCCCCGGCCCGAAGACATCGACCGCCTCGCCGACGGCCTGTCCCGGCACGGCATCACCGCGCTGCCCGGCGGCACCATGCGGCTCGTCCTGCACAAGGACATCGACGACGCCGACATGGACCGGCTGGAGGCCGCGCTGACCGCGATCTACGACCCCGCCCGCGTCTGAGCCATGACCGACCCGCTCGACACACGGACCGGCCTGCCGGACGCCCTGCGCGTGCTGCTGGCCGAGTACCCCCGCGCGCAATGGGCCGACGATCCGGGCTATCACGGCCTCGTCTCGTTCTGGCTGGACCGGCACATGATGTTCCGCCGGATCCTCGACAAGCTGTCCGCCGATACCCGTGCCGCGGCCGACCGGAAGATCGCGCCGCAAGCCTATGCGCAGGGGCTGGCGCGGCTCGGCTCGATGTTCGTCGGCGAACTGCACGGTCACCACGGGATCGAGGACGCGCATTATTTCCCGGTGCTCGCGGCCAAGGATGCCCGGCTGGCCGAGGGCTTCGCGCTGCTCGACCGCGACCACCACGACCTCGACGGTCACCTGAACCGCTTCGTCGAACAGGCGAACGCCCTGTTGCAGGGGGCGCCGGAGACGCTGGCCGACCGGGCGGCGGCCTTTCACGACGACCTTGCCCGGCTGGAACGCTTCCTCGACCGGCACCTGATCGACGAGGAAGAGCTGGTGGTTCCGGTCGTCCTGAAGCACGGGGCGGGCGGACTGGGCTGAGGCGGCCCCCTTGACCGGGGCCCGCGTCTCGCGGTCTATCGCCCGGGACTGATCCCGGGAGGAAGACACCATGAAACTGGAAGCCGGCCGCGTCGCGGTCATCACCGGAGGGGCCTCGGGCCTCGGGGCGGCTGTCGCCCGGCACATGGTGGCGGCCGGGGTGACCGTCGCCCTCTTCGACCGCAATGCCGACCTGGGCGCGGCCGCCGCCGCGGCTGAGCTTGGCGGCAGCTTCCACGCCGTCGATGTCAGCGACCCGTCCAGCGTCGCCGCCGGGATGGCCGAGGTCACAGCGCAGCACGGTGCGATCCACATCCTCGTCAACTGCGCGGGGATCGCGCCGCCGGCCAAGACCGTGTCGCGCGGCGCGCCCCACGATCCGGAGGTGTTCCGCACCACCATCGCGGTGAACCTGATGGGTTCGTTCTTCTGCGCGTCGCAGGCCGCCGCCCAGATGGTCGGGCAGGACCCGGTGACCGAGGATGGCGAGCGCGGCGTGATCGTCAACACCGCCTCGGTCGCTGCCTACGAGGGGCAGGTGGGGCAGGTGGCCTATGCCGCCTCGAAGGGCGGGATCGTCGGGATGACCCTACCGATGGCGCGCGATCTGGCCGACAAGGGCGTGCGCGTCTGCACCATCGCGCCGGGCCTCTTCCTGACGCCGCTGATGCGCGGGCTTCCGCAGGACGTGCAGGACAGCCTCGGGGCGCAGGTGCCGTTCCCGTCGCGTCTTGGCGATCCGGCGGAGTATGCCTCGCTCGTCGGCCATATCTGCGAGAACGCGATGCTGAACGGCGAGGTGATCCGCCTCGACGGGGCGATCCGGATGGCGCCGCGCTGACCCTGGGCGACCGCGGCGCATCGGACACAATCGTGCAGAAAATACCTTCGGCAGCACGGTTTTGCCGTTCTCTCACATGATGTTGTGTGCGTCCGCGAATCATCCTTGGTAAGGTGAGACAGAATTTGCGGTCCGAGGGGGCAGCCCCGCGCGACAGGAGAGACCAGATGACCCGTACACCGACTTTCATGACCCGCCGCAGTCTGCTCGGGGGCGGTGCCGCCTTTGCGGCGCTCTCGGCCTTTCTCGGGCGCGAGGCCGCGGCCGCCAC
>JAUHZL010000244.1 GCA_030425945.1 Alphaproteobacteria bacterium
GCCACGATCGGCGGCAACATCGCCAACGGCTCGCCCATCGGGGACAGCCCGCCCGCCCTGATCGCGCTGGGGGTGACACTGCACCTGCGCCACGGCGCGGCCCGGCGCAGCCTGCCGCTGGAGGACTTCTTCCTCGCCTACGGCAAGCAGGACCGCGCGCCGGGCGAGTTCGTCGAGGCCGTCAGCATTCCCCGCCAGCCCGACCGGCTGAAGTGCTACAAGCTGTCGAAGCGCTTCGATCAGGACATCTCCGCCGTCTGCGGCTGCTTCAGCCTGACCGTGGCTGACGGCACCGTCACCGCCGCCCGGATCGCCTTCGGCGGCATGGCGGGCACGCCGAAGCGGGCGTCCGCCGTCGAGGCCGCGCTGACCGGTCAGCCCTGGACCGAGGCCACCGTCCGCGCCGCCCTGCCCGCCTTCGAGACGGACTTCACCCCGCTCAGCGACATGCGCGCCAGCGCCGCTTACCGGATGGAGGCGGCGAAGGGGATGCTGCTGCGGTATTTCCACGAGGACCAGGGCACGCCCGCGCGGGTGCTGGAGGTGCGCGCATGACCATCCACAAGCCCCGTCCGCACGACGCAGCACCTTTGCATGTCGCGGGTGCCGCCCGCTACGTCGACGACATCCCGCTGTCGGCCAACACGCTGCACCTCGCCTTTGGCATCAGCACCATCGCGCGCGGGCGGGTGGTCTCGATGGACCTGTCCGCCGTCCGTGCCGCGCCGGGGGTTGCGCTGGTCCTGACCTGGCGCGACCTGCCCGGGCACAACGATGTCTCGCCCTACCCGCTCTTCCGCGAGCCGATGCTGGCCGAGGACGAGGTGTTCTACCTCGGGATGCCGCTGTTCCTCGTCGCCGCCGACAGCCACCTCGCGGCGCGCAAGGCGGCCCGGCTGGCGAAGGTCGAATACGAGGAACTGCCCGCGCTCCTGACGCTCGACGACGCCATCGCCGCCGACGCGCGGTTCGAGGAGGGGCCCCGCGTCTATGGCCGGGGCGACCTGGCCGAGGGCTTCGGCGCCGCCACCCATGTGGTGGAGGGCAGTTTCGAGGTCGGCGGACAGGAGCACTTCTACCTCGAGGGGATGGTCGCGGCGGCCTTGCCGCAGGAAGGCGGCGACATGATCGTCCACGCCTCCTCGCAGCACCCGACCGAAATCCAGCACAAGGTCGCCGAGGCGCTGCACCGCCCGATGAACGCGGTGCGGGTCGAGGTGCGGCGCATGGGCGGCGGCTTCGGCGGCAAGGAGAGCCAGGGCAACGCGCTCGCCTGCGCCTGCGCGGTGGTCGCGGACCGCACCGGGCGGCCCGCCAAGATGCGCTACGACCGCGACGACGACATGATGATCACCGGCAAGCGGCACGACTTCCGGATCGTCTACCGCGCGGGCTGCGACGCCGAGGGCCGGATCACCGCCGTCGAGTTCACCCAGTACTGCCGCTGCGGCTGGTCGCCCGACCTGTCCCTGCCGGTGGCGGACCGGGCGATGCTGCATGCCGACAACGCCTATTTCATCCCGAACATCCGCATCACCTCGCACCGGATGATCACCCACACCCAGTCGAACACCGCCTTCCGGGGCTTCGGCGGGCCGCAGGGCATGGTGGGGATCGAGCGCGTGCTCGACCATCTCGCGCACGCGGTCGGGCGCGACCCGGTCGAGGTGCGGCGGCTGAACTACTACGCCGCCCCGGCCGGTGCCGATCCCGCGACCCCTCAGCCCGGGGCCGCGCACCGCTTCGGCGGCGCGCATTCCCCGAAGGACTGGCTGCCGCAGCCGCAGACCACGCCCTACGGGCAGGAGGTCGAGGACTTCCTGCTGCACGAGATGACCGAGGCCCTGCTGACCTCGTCGGACTACGCCGCCCGGCGCGCCGCGATTGCCGAGTGGAACGCCGCGAACCCGCTTCTGAAACGCGGGATCGCCTTCGCGCCGGTCAAGTTCGGGATCAGCTTCACGCTGACCCATCTCAACCAGGCGGGCGCGCTGGTGCATGTCTACCAGGACGGCTCGATCCACCTGAACCACGGCGGCACCGAGATGGGACAGGGCCTGTTCCAGAAGGTCGCGCAGGTCGCTGCCGACCGTTTCGGCGTGCCGCTGGAGACGGTGAAGATCACCGCGACCGACACCGCCAAGGTGCCGAACACCAGCGCCACCGCCGCCTCGTCCGGGACCGACCTGAACGGCATGGCCGTCAAGGCCGCCTGCGACGAGATCCGCGACCGGCTGGCGCGCTTCGTCGCCGAGCGCCAGCAGGCCGATGCCGCCACGGTGCGCTTCGCGGAGGGCCGGGTGCATGTCGGGACCGAGAGCTTCCCCTTCGCCGAGGTCATCCGCGATGCCTGGATGGCGCGGGTCAGCCTGTCCTCGACCGGCTTCTACGCGACCCCGAAGATCGTCTGGGACCGCATCCGGGGACAGGGCCGCCCGTTCTACTATTTCGCCTACGGCGCGGCGGTGACCGAGGTGGTCATCGACACCCTGACCGGCGAGAACCGCATCCTGCGCGCCGACATCCTGCATGACTGCGGCGCCTCGCTGAACCCGGCGCTCGACATCGGGCAGATCGAGGGCGGCTACGTGCAGGGCGCGGGCTGGCTGACGACCGAGGAACTGGTCTGGGACCAGTCCGGGCGGCTGCGGACGCACGCGCCCTCGACCTACAAGATCCCGGCCTGCTCGGACCGGCCGCTGGTGTTCAACGTGGCGCTCTGGGAGGCGGCCAACCGCGAGGACACGATCTATCGCTCCAAGGCGGTGGGCGAGCCGCCGCTGATGCTGGGCATCTCGGCGCTGCTGGCACTGTCGGACGCGGTGGCGGCCTGCGGCGACGGCAGCGTCTATCCCGCGCTCGACGCGCCCGCGACGGCCGAGCGCGTGCTCTGGGCCGTGCGCCGGGTCCGGGGCGCGGCATGAGCTTCGACCGCGCCGCGCTGGCCGAGGCCGTCGCCCGTCACCGCCGGGTAGCCCGCGTGCTGGTGCTGGAGACCGCAGGATCGGTCCCGCGCGACGCCGGGACCGCGATGCTGGTCTGGGCCGACGGGCAGTCGGGCACCATCGGCGGCGGCGCGCTGGAATGGCAGGCGGCTGCGGACGCCCGGACTGCGCTCGCCGACGGGGACCGGCTGGCGCGGGTGCCGCTCGGCCCTGACCTCGGCCAGTGCTGCGGGGGTGCTGTGACCCTGCTGACCGAGGTGTGGGATTCCGCGCGGCTGGCAGCAACCGGCGACGGGCCGGTCGCCCGCCCGCTGCCCGGTGGTCCCGCAGGGCCGCCGCTGGCGGTGACGCGGCATCTGGCGCGCCTGCGTGACGGGCGCGAGGCCGCGCCGCTGTGGCAGGGCGCGGGCTGGGTGGTCGAGACCCAGTCGCCGCCCCGCACGCCGCTCTGGATCTGGGGCGCGGGCCATGTCGGGCGGGCCATCGCCGCCGTCGCGGCCCCGCTGCCGGGCTTCGCGGTCACGCTGCTCGACACCGCGCCCGAACGCTTTCCCGACCCGCTGCCCGGCGGCGTCACCGCCCTGCCCGCGCCGGACCTGCCCGCCGCCGTGGCGCTGGCGCCGCCGCAGGCCGCGCACCTCGTGCTGACCTATTCGCACGCCCTCGATCTGGAGCTGTGCCACCGGCTGCTGCACCACGGCTTCGGCTTTGCCGGGCTGATCGGCTCGGCCACCAAGCGGGCCCGGTTCCGATCAAGGCTCGGGCAGTTGGGGCATCCGGATGCCAGCATTGCGCGCATCGCCTGTCCGATCGGCGACCCGGCCCTGGGCAAACACCCGCAGGCCATTGCCGTGGGCGTTGTTTCCAGCCTAATCTCGCGCCAAGCGTCCAAAAAAGACGCATGGGACAGCGAAAAGGACCGGGCCGGGTGACCCATCTGCTCTCCGTCGAGGGTCTGACCAAGGCCTATCCCGGTGTCGTGGCCAACGACGGCGTCTCCTTCTCCATCGCGCCCGGCGAGGTCCATGCCCTGCTCGGCGAGAACGGCGCGGGCAAGTCCACGCTGGTCAAGATGATCTACGGGCTGGTGAAGCCCGACAGCGGCGCGATGACCCTGAACGGCGGGGCCTATGCCCCGGCCGAGCCGCGCGCGGCGCGGGCGGCGGGCGTCGCGATGGTGTTCCAGCATTTCTCACTCTTCGACGCGCTCAGCGTGGCCGAGAACATCGCCCTCGGCATGGAAAACCCGCCGCGGCCCAGCGACCTGTCCGCCCGCATCCGCGAGGTCAGCCACACCTACGGCCTGCCGCTCGACCCCGACCGGCTGGTGGGCGAGTTGTCGGCGGGCGAGCGCCAGCGGGTCGAGATCATCCGCTGCCTGCTGCAGGACCCGAAGCTGCTGATCATGGACGAGCCGACCTCGGTCCTGACGCCGCAGGAAGTCGCGATCCTGTTCGAAACGCTGCGGAAACTGTCCGCCGAGGGCACCGCGATCCTCTACATCAGCCACAAGCTGGAAGAGATCCGCACGCTCTGCGACGCGGCGACGATCCTGCGCGGCGGCAAGGTGGTCGCGACCTGCACCCCGCGCGAGACGACCGCCCGCGAGATGGCGGAACTGATGGTCGGCGCGACCCTGATGACCCCCAAGGCCGCCGGGGCGGCACCGGGCGACGTGCTGCTGTCGGTCGAAGGGCTGACGCTCGGCGCCGCCTCGATGTTCGGCACCCGGCTGCAGAACGTCTCGCTCGACCTGCGGGCCGGGGAAATCCTCGGGATCGGCGGTGTCGCGGGCAACGGCCAGGACGAGTTGCTGGCGGCCCTGTCGGGCGAACGCCGGGCCCCGCCCGATGCCATCCTGTTCCGCGGACGGCCGGTGGGCGCATTGGGTCCGACCGAACGGCGGCGCCTCGGCATCTGCAGCGCGCCCGAGGAACGGCTGGGCCATGCCGCGGCCCCGGACATGAGCCTGACCGAGAACGCGGTGCTGACCGGAACCGTGCGCAAGCGCC
>JAUHZL010000245.1 GCA_030425945.1 Alphaproteobacteria bacterium
CCGCCGGCCGACAGCGCGACGAGCGCGGCCGAGATCTTGAGAGTTTTCAGAAATGACATGCGTTTCCTCCCTGGTTTGCATGTTCCGAACAGGATGGGTCTGATTAAAACGTTACAACACCCCCGCTCGTCAACAGAAATCTCGCGGAACGGGAACCCCAATGAATTGCTTGGGTTTTTCCCTCCGCGACGCCCGTTTTCGGCGTTGCAGCATTGCGGTTGCAGCGTTTAAACCAGTTGTAACGTTTCACAATTCGCGCATAAGCTGAGTCGCAGCCAATGCCCGTGGAAGTCCGATCATGCCGCCCAGCCCCGACAGTTCGCCGGATGTGAAGGCCAGAAAGCCGACGTTGCGCACGGTTGCGGACGCGACCGGCTTCGCGGTCACCACGGTCAGCCGGGCGCTGTCCGACGACCCGCGGATCGCCAAGTCCACGCGCGAGACGGTCGCCGCCGCGGCGCGCAAGCTGGGCTATGTCCCCGACCGCGCGGCGCGGCGCCTGCGCACCGGGCGCACGCAGGTCCTGACGGTCCTGCTGAACGCCGAGCACGAGTTCCTCGGCTTCACCGCCGAGTTGCTGAACGGCCTGTCGGACGCGCTGCGGGGCACCGGCTACTCGGTCACCATCGTTGCCGACCGGATCGGCGAGGACCGGATGGAGGTGGTGGACACCATCCTGCGCAACCGGCTGGCGGACGCGCTGTTCTTCACCCGGACCGAGGCGTTCGACCCCCGCGTGCGGCTGCTGATGGAGACCGGGTTTCCCTTCGTCAGCCACGGCCGCACCGAGTTCACGACGCCCCATCCGTGGGTGGACTTCGACAACACCGCTTTCGCCCGCGCCGCCGTCGAGCGCCTGATCGCGCGCGGCCGCACCCGGCTCAGCCTGATCCTGCCCGAGGACCGGTTCACCTTCACCCAGCATCTGCGCTACGGCTTCGTGTCGGCCTGCCGCGAGGCCGGGATCGCGCACGAGATCGAACCCCGCGTCACGCTCGACTCGCCCGCCGCCGAGATCGCCGAGGCGGTGCGCCGCCGTCGCCGCTCGGCCGATCCGCCCGACGGCTATGTCTGCGTCGGCGAGGTCGCGGCGCTCTCCACCCTGTCGGCGCTCGCCGATACCGGCGGCCGCCCCGGCGTGGACGCCGATCTCGTGGCCAAGCGCGCCTCGCCGATCTTCGACATGATCCGCCCGCGCATCGACACCGTGTTCGAGGACATCCGCGCCACCGGCAGCACGATGGCCGAACTGGCGCTGCGCCGCCTCGACGGCGAGGACCCCGCGGCCCTCACCCGGCTGTTCTCGCCGTCCTGCGACTGGCAGCAGGGCTGAGTGGCGGCGCGGCACGGTGTCAGACCCAGCGCGACCGGGTCTTGCCGATGCGCATCAGCACCGACTTGACCTCGAGGAACTCTTCCAGGCCGTATCGGCCCAGCTCGCGGCCCTGCCCGCTCTCCTTCATGCCGCCGAAGGGCATCTCGGCGTAGCCGTCCATCCAGGTGTTGGTCCAGACCGTCCCCGCCTCGACCCGGCGCGCGAAGGCGAGGCAGGTCGAGACATCCGCGCTCCAGACCCCCGCCGACAGCCCGTAGCTGGCGGCATTGGCGAGGCTCACCGCCTCGTCGAGCGTGCGGAAGGTCAGCACCGACAGGACGGGGCCGAAGACCTCGTCGCGGGCGATGGGCATGTCCGGGGTGACGCCCGCGATGACCGTGGGCGTGTAGAACTCGCCCGGCAGCCCGTCGAGGCGCAGCGTCTCACCGCCGAGCGCGACCCGCGCGCCCGAGGCCTGGGCCGCCTTCACGTAGCCGTCGATCTTGGCCTGGTGCTCGGGCGAGATGATCGCGCCGACCTTGGTGTCGGGGTGCAGCGGATCGCCGAAGGGCACCTTGCGCGACAGCGCCACGACGCGCTCGGTCAGCGCCTCGGCAATGTCGGCGTGGACGATGATCCGGCTGCCCGAGTTGCAGCACTCGCCCGCGTTGAAGTAGATGCCGAAGACGATGGCGTCCGCCGCCTCGTCGAGGTCGGCATCGGGGAAGACCACCTGCGGGTTCTTGCCACCGAGTTCCAGCGACACCTTCTTCAGCGTGCCCGCCGCGGCCTCGACGATCCGTTTGCCGACGGCGGTCGAGCCGGTGAAGGTCACCATGTCCACGTCCGGGTGCGTCGAGAGCCGCGCGCCGACCGGGTCGCCGTAGCCGTGCACGATGTTGACGACACCGGCGGGCAGCCCCGCCTCGATCAGGATCTCGCCCAGCATCGTGGTGGTCGAGGGCGTCAGCTCCGAGGGTTTCACGACCGCCGTGCAGCCCGCCGCCAGCGCGAAGGGCAGCTTCTGGCTGACGATCAGGAACGGGAAGTTCCACGGGCAGATCACCGAGACGACGCCGACCGGCTCCTTCAGGATCAGGCCCAGCATGTCGGACCCGAGGCTGTTGTGGCTGTCGCCATGCACGGTGCGCGCCAGCGAGGCCGCGTAGCGCCACAGGTCCGAGGCCCCGGCCATCTCGGCGCGGGCCTGGCTGATCGGCTTGCCGGACTCCAGCGTCTCCATCAGCGCGAGCTCTTCGATCCGCGCGTCCATCAGGTCGGCAGCCTTCAGCAGCACCGCGGCGCGCGCCTTGCCCGGCCCGGTGGCCCAGTCGGTGTCGCGGAACGCGGCGCGGGCGGCGGCCACGGCGGCGTCGGCTTCCGCGAGGCCGCCCCGCGCGGCGGTCGAGACGGTCACCTTATGCGCGGGCGAGGCGCGCTCGATCACCGCCCCGTCGGTGCTGTCCTGCCAGACCCCGCCGATCAGGTGGCGGGCATGGTAGGGGCGCGCGGGCAGCGCGGCGCCGGTTCCGGGGATCAGGGTCAGGTCGGTCATGGGCTCAGCGTCCGGGGAATTGGGGTTTGCGTTTCTCGGCGAAGGCGGCGACGCCCTCGGCCTTGTCGGCGCTCGCGGCAATCATGCCGGAGCCGAGCGCCTCGATCAGGGCGGGCGTGTCCTCGCCCCGGCCTGCGTGGATCATGTATTTCGCGATCTCGGTGGCGCGCGGGCTGGTGGTCGTGACGCGCGCCGCGATCTCGCGCGCGGTGGCCTCCGGGTCCTCGGCGATCTCGGCCACGATCCCCAGCGCATGGGCGCGCTCGGCGCTCAGGCGGCGGCCGAAAAGGACCATTTCCTTCAGCACCGGCTCGGGCAGCAGGCGCGCCAGCCGCTGGGTGCCGGACCAGCCCGGCACGATCCCGACCGCGGGTTCCGGCAGGGCCAGCGTCGCCGTCGGGGCCATCACGCGGATGTCGCAGGCCGCCGCCAGTTCCAGCCCGCCGCCGAACGCATGCGCGCCGAGCGCCGCGATGGTGGGCTTCGACAGGCGCGCCAGCCGGTCGAAGATGCGGTGCCCGTCGCGGACCCAGTGCCGGGCGAAATCGTCGGGCGCGAGCGGCGCCCAGGCCCCGATGTCCGCCCCGGCGCAGAACGCGCGCGCGGGTGCGGCGGCGAGGATCACCACCAGCGTGTCCCGCGCGCGGTCGAGGGCGGCGCAATGCGTCTCGAGCTCGGCCAGCATGTCGGGCGTGAAGGCGTTGAGTTTCGAAGGGTTTTCCAGCCGCAGCGTGGCGACCGGCCCGTCGTGGCTGAGGCTGACGCGGCTCACGGGGCCCATCCCATCGGGCCGTCCGCCAGCAGGCTGAGCGGCATCGGGACGGCATCCGCCGCGACGCTGACCCGCCCCGCGCTGGCGGCGACGATATCGCGCGCGGGGTCGATCCCCGGCATGATCTCGGTGGCGACCAGCCCGTCGGGACCCAGCCGCATCACGCAGCGCTCGGTCACGTAGAGGACATCGGTGCCGGTAACGGCCGCGCGGCGCCCGGCGTAGGTCACATGCTCGACCGCCTCGACCATCTTGGTGAACTTGCCGGGCTTGGTGACGCTCAGGCCTTCGGGCGTGACCGACAGTTCCGCGCCCGCCTCGAAGAAGCCGGAGAACACCAGTTTCTTCGCATGGGCGGTGATGTCCACGAACCCGCCGCAGCCCGCCGTCAGGTAAGGTTTCTTGCCCAGTTTCGAGACGTTGACGTTGCCGTCGCGGTCCACCTCGAGGAAGGACAGGAATGAGACATCGAATCCGCCGCCCTGGAAATAGGTGAACTGGTTCGGCGAAGGCACGAAGCCGTAGGCGTTCGAGGCGCAGCCGAAGGCGAAGCCGGTCAGCGGCATGCCGCCCACCGCGCCCTGCTCGATGGCCCAGGTGACGGCCTGCGGATGGCCCTCCTCCAGCAGGATGCGCGGCACCAGGGCCGAGATGCCGAAACCGAGGTTGGCGGTCTGGCCGCGCTTCAGCTCCAGCGCGGCGCGGCGGGCGATGATCTTCTCGACCCCCGGTTCGGCCAGGCTGAAGCTGGCCCAGGGCCGCATGATCTCGCCCGAGATCGCCGGGTCGTAGGGCGTCTCGGTGGTCTGCTTCTGGTCGGGGGCAATCACGATCAGGTCCACGAGATGCCCCGGCACCCGCACGTCATGCGGGCGCAGCGAGCCACGCGCGGTCACCCGCTTGACCTGCGCGATGATCAGCCCGCCGTGGTTGCGGGTGGCGATGGCCTGGTCGAGACCGCCCAGATAGGCGCCCTCGTGCTCGTAGGTCAGGTTGCCGTCCTCGTCCGCCGTGGTCGCGCGCAGGATGCAGACATCGGGGACGATGTTGGGGAAGTGCAGCCAGGTCTGGCCGCCGAACTCGGCCCGCGCCACGATCGGGCGGGCGGCGGCGGTGGCGTTCATCGCGCAGCCCTCGCGGACCGGGTCGACGAAGGTGTCGAGGCCGACCTGCGTCAGCACGCCGGGCCGCCGGGCGGCCACGTCGCGGTGCATGTCGAAGAGGATGCCCGAGGGCACGTTGTAGGCGGCGACGCGCTCCTCGACGATCATCTTCCAGACCTCGGGCATCGGCAGCGAGGACGGACCGGAGGG
>JAUHZL010000246.1 GCA_030425945.1 Alphaproteobacteria bacterium
GCCAGCATCTTCTCGGGCGTGTCGGCCACCGCGAACAGCCTGCGCGTGGCCTTGTTCACCCCGGCGTCCGTGGCCTGCGCCGACAGCGCCACCGCCACGACCAGCGTGTAGGCGTTGACGTGCTCGAGCTCTCCCTTCGGCGCGGCCTCGGCGGCCTGGAAGCGCAGGAAGATCTCGCGGAGCGTGGCATAGGGCAACTGGCGGGCCATGTCCCCTCTTGCCGCGCCGCCGCGCGCCCGTCCAGCCCCCGGTGCCGCTCCGGCCGCCGCTGCCACGAAATGACCATCCCGGTGCAGGAGTTCGGCCACGCCCCGCGCGCAGGCTCGCGCGCATGAGTCGCCTCGATGCCTTCCTCTTCATCGCGCCGCGCTGGACCACCGGCGCCGATGGCTACACGCGCTTCGACGCCGACGCCTTCGCCGCCGACAACCTCGCCCGCCTCGTGGTCGAGGACGATGACGACCGCTTCGACGGCTACCTGGGTTTCGACGCGACCCAGACCGGCACGCTGACCGACGCGGCCGGGGGCACGCTGGCCTCCGGCGCGGTCAGCCCGTACTTCCGCTACACCGCCACCACCGAGAGCGGCACCAGCTTCACCTTCGACATGATCGTGATGCCCTCGGGCGTGGTGGGCTACCTGCCCTCGCGCCTGCCCGACCCGGGCGAGGGCTTCAAGATCACCGGCTGGACGCTCGTGCCCGGCTCGGGCGCAAGCTATGACAGCGTTCCGCGCTTTCCCTGTTTCGCGCCGGGCAGCCTGATCGAGACGGCGACCGGCTGGCGCGCGGTCGAGGCACTGGCACCCGGCGACCTGATCCGCACCCGCGACGCCGGGTTCCGGCCGGTGCTGTGGACCGGCTCGGCCCGGGTGCCCTGGACCGCGACAAGCGGCCAGCGCCCCGTGCGCCTGCTGGATCATCCCGCGCTGACCGGCCACCTGACGCGGCCGCTGACGCTGTCGGCGCTGCACCGGGTGCTGCTGAGCGGGCCGGACCTGATGCTGTGCACCGGCCTCGACGAGGCCTTCGGGGCGGCGGCGGGACTGGTTGCGCAGATGGCCAGCGGATCGGGCGAGGCGGTCTGGCACCATGTCCTGCTGCCCGGCCACCACGCGATCCGTGCCAACGGCATCTGGGTCGAGTCGCTGCTGGCCGCGCCCCGTGCGCTGTCGTGGCTGCCGCCGGAGGAGGCCGCGCTGGTCCAGCGCCTCGGCTGGCGGGACGGTGCCCCGCCGGTGCCCTGCCGCCCCTGCCTGAGCCTGTCGGAGACCCGCGCCGTCTGCGGCACCGGCCCGCTGCGTTGCGCCGCCTGAGCCGTTACTTCGTCACTCGCCCGCCGCCGATCACCTCCGGGTCGATGGCGAGCAGCGCGTGGGTGTCGGTCGGCGCGAAATCGAGGGCGGCGCACAGCGCCTCGGACGGGGCGTTGCCCGTGCGGATGCCGGTGAAGAAGCGGGTCAGGCCCAGCCGGTCGGCCATGGCCACCAGCACCTCGGCCCCGAGGCGGCTGGCGATCCCCTCGCCCCGCCGGTCGGGATGCGTGGACAGCATCCCCCACCAGCAGAAACCCGGATGCGCCGAGGCCGGGTGGAATTGCAGGACCGAGGCCGCCGCGCCCACCGCGCGTCCCGACGGCTCGACCGCCATGACGCAGAGCGCGGGCCGCTCGACGCCCCGGATGAAGGGGCCGAGCGGCAACAGCACCTCGCAGGACTGCGTCACCGCGTCGAGCGTCGCCATCCGGTCGGGCGGGGTGTCGGCGTCGATCCACTCCAGCGTCAGGTCCTCCGGCAGCGGCCGCCGCGCCAGCCGGGCACGCGCGCGGTCCAGCGTCTGCGCACCGCTGGTCCACATGACGAAGCTGTCGGTCACGAGGCCCGCCGCCATCAGGGCCGCACCGCGCGCGTCCAGATCGGCGGTGGGCACATGCTCGCAGGCGGCGGCGCCAACCAGCCGCGCCAGCGCGATCTGGCGGGCGATGTTGTCCGGGGTCGGGTCGGCCAGCGCGACCGCCCGCCCGTGGGTGCAATACTGCGGATCCTCGCGCAGCAACTGCCACGCGGACCACGTCCGGCGCTGCATGGCCTGCTGCCCGGGGGCGCCGAAGGTTTCGGGGAAGAGCGTATCCATGCGAAAGCATGGGGCGCGCCCGGCGATCCGGCAACCACCATCATGCGTCGGCTTGCGCAACATCCGGGTCGCGCGCCCCCGGTCGGTGCGGCTAGAACGGGGACATCCGCCCGGAGAGGTGCCATGACGCTCGACCTGACCACGCCCGACGAGGACCGTTATCACTACGCCATCGTGCGCCGTGCCATCGAGGCCATCGACCGGTCCGAGGACCCGCTGTCGCTGGACGCTCTCGCGGCCGAGGTGAACCTGAGCCCCGCGCATTTCCAGCGCGTGTTCTCGCGCTGGGCCGGAATCAGTCCGAAACGGCTGCAACAGTACCTGGCCCTCGGCCACGCCAAGGCGCTGCTGTCCGAGCGCTTCACGACGCTCGAGACCGCCCACGCTGTGGGCCTGTCCGGCGCGGGCCGGCTGCACGATCTCTTCCTGCGCTGGGAGGCGATGAGTCCCGGCGACTATGCCCGCGCGGGCGAGAGGCTGACGATCCGCTGGGGCTGGTTCGACAGCCCGTTCGGCCCGGCGCTGGTGATGGGCACCGAGCGCGGGCTGTGCGGCATCGGCTTTGCCGCCGAGACCGGGCCCGAGCCCGCCATGGCCGACCTGCGCGCCCGCTGGCCGCGCGCCACCTTCGCCGAGGACGCAGCCGCCCTGAAACCCTGGGTGGACGCCGCCTTTGCGCAGACCGGGCAGACGCCGCTGCACCTGATCGGCGCGCCGTTCCAGATCAAGGTCTGGGAGGCACTGCTGGCGATCCCCACCGGCCACGTGACCACCTATTCCGAGGTGGCGCAGGCGGTCGGCAACCCGCGTGCCGTCAGGGCCGTCGGCACCGCGATCGGGCGCAACCCGATCTCGTGGCTGATCCCCTGTCACCGGGCCCTGCGCAAGACCGGGGGCCTCGGCGGCTATCACTGGGGCCTTCCGGTGAAGCGCGCGATGCTGGCCTGGGAGACCGCGCAGATCGAGGCAGAGGCCGGGCGCGGCTGATCGGGGGCCGGTCACGTCTGGGCGATTTCCCGCCCGCCGGACCGCGCCGGGGTTGGAGGCGCGCGCGCGGGCGCTTACCTCTGCACGCAAACGACCCCCGGGAGAGCCCCATGACCGCACGCACCTTCCCCCGTCCCCTCGGCCGTCTCGGCCTCGCGCTCGGCGCGGTGTCGCTGGCGGCGGTGTCCGCCTGCACCGACCCCGCCACCGGCGAGCGCTCGAACGTCAGGACCGGCGCGCTGATCGGCGCGGCCGCGGGGGGCCTCTTCGGTCTCAGCCGCGACGGCGACGCTCCGGCCGAAACCCTGATCGGCGCCGCGGTCGGCGCGGGCATCGGGGCGGCCATCGGCAACGAGCTCGACAAGCAGGCGCGCGAGCTGCGCTCCGAGCTGGGCGGGTCCGGCGCGACCGTGACCAACACCGGCGACCAGCTGGTGGTGACCATGCCGCAGGATATCCTCTTCACGGTGGACAGCACCACGATCCGGCCCGACCTGCGCGACGACCTCGCGGCGCTGGCCGCGAACCTGCAGCGCTACCCGGACACCACGGTGGATGTCGTCGGCCACACCGACAACACCGGCACGGCCTCCTACAACCAGAACCTGTCGCAGCGCCGCGCCCAGGCGGTGACCAATGTGCTGGTGGCCAATGGCGTGGCCCCGGCGCGCCTGCGCGCCATCGGCCGCGGCGAGGATGCCCCGATTGCCTCGAACCTGACCGAGGAAGGGCGCGCGCAGAACCGCCGCGTCGAGATCATCATCCGGCCGCGCGCCTGAGCACCCATGCCGGCGTCCCGCCCCGCGGGCCGCTGGACAGCACCCCCTCTGCGGTCATATGTCTTGACCAATCAGGGGGGAACGGATGCCGTTTCAGAAGATCCAGTCCGAGAAGCTGGCGCACGCGGTCGTGCGCCAGATCGAGCTTCTGATCCTGCGCGGCATCCTGCGGCCGGGCGAACGCCTGCCCTCGGAACGCGACCTCGCCGACAAGCTGGGCGTCTCGCGCCCGTCGCTGCGCGAAGCCATCGCCGCGTTGCAGGACGAGGGACTGCTGGTCGCCAAGGCCGGGGCGGGCGTCTACGTGGCCGAGGTGCTGGGCAGCGCCTTCTCGCCCGCGCTGATCAAGCTGTTCGGCAGCCATGACGAGGCGGTGTTCGACTATGTCGGCTTCCGCCGTGACCTCGAAGGGCTGGCGGCCGAGCGGGCGGCCCGCATCGGCTCGGACACCGACCTGAAGGTGGTCGACGCGATCTTCCGCAAGATGGAAGCCGCGCATTCCAAGCGGAACCCGGCGGACGAGGCGCGCCTCGATGCCGAGTTCCACCTCGCCATCATCGAGGCCAGCCACAACGTGGTGATGCTGCACATGATGCGCTCGATGTTCGACCTGCTGCGCGGCGGCGTGTTCTACAACCGGCAGATCATGTTCCGGCAGCGCGTCACCCGCGACCTGCTGCTGGACCAGCACCGCGCGATCAACGTCGCCGTGCAGGCCCGCGACCCGGCGGCGGCCCGCGCGGCCGTCGAGGCACATCTCGACTACGTCCGCGACAGCCTCGCCGACTGGCGCCGGATGGAGGCCAACGAGGCCATCGCCCGCCAGCGCTACGAGCACGAACAGGCGCGGGACTGAGGGCCGGGGCGACAACCGCCTGTTAACCGCGCTCCGGGAGGGTTCCGACCGGGAGTCGGACCGTGGCCATCGCTTATCATCCCAAACGCGGGACAATCGTTACCGTCAACTTCAACTCCGGCTTCCTGCCCCCGGAGATGGTGAAGCGGCGGCTGTGCGTCGTGCTCTCGCCGCCGATCCGGGCGCGCGT
>JAUHZL010000247.1 GCA_030425945.1 Alphaproteobacteria bacterium
AACAGATCCGGCGCGTAAGGCGCTGCGATATGTGCTGTCTCCGCGCCAGACGCGCCTCATGTCCCGACTACAACATATGGTATACCTGACGACGCGCCGCTCCGCGTCAACCCACACAAATCGCGAAGGAACCTGAGATTTTGATGCGATTGAGGATTATTGACTCGGGTCCAGCCTTTCAGTCTTGCTTCGGTTGATCGCCGCTTGCCGTCAGAACCGGCATGATTTCGTGAAAGAGAACGTGATAGGCATACGCATTATACTTCATGACCTTCAGCTCCAAGAGCTGCTGACGTCGCGCTGGCTGAGGACAATAGACCCAAGCTCGAAACACGTTGAAGAAGAGCGGAAGGAGCTTCTCGAAGGCTGGCTGTCCAGTTGTCGGGTCAAGGCTGCGTGTCCACTGAACGATCAACGCATCCTGTGCCCAGCCCAAGCTCCTGATGATCCCCATGATATCAGAGGCGAGCCCCTTGCGGTTCTTGTATCGCGACGGCAGCTCCAGAATCCAGTCCACGCTCAGATACTTGTCCAGTCTCGCTTCCTTGTCTTCGCAGACAAAGGCATGAAGGAGCTGGGCGATCTGCTCGACGCTGATTGCACCCTCTTCCACGTCGATCACGCTGTCGTCCTGCGTGTCAGAAGCGCTGGGTGCGCCAATTTTGGCATTTCCCATTGGAGGCGAAGCTGTCGTCAAGAGTTCGTCGATCAGCTTGGTCTGTTGAATAAGAAGAAGCCGTGCTTCTGCAAGCTCCCTGTCCAATCGCTCCAATTCCCGCTCTACTCGGGATTGAAAATCACCATTTTTGTAATCGACCATGAATTTACTCGCATGACTTTCCAACAAGGTATCGGTGCAAAGGATCGGGTTCAAAGGTTTTTCCACTGGAACTGGGGACAGCGCGGCTCAGCGTTCGCTGGAGAGGATCCGAAAGGCTGGGATCGACGTGCAGGTCATCGCCGTTCGCATGTCCCGTTTGAGCAGAGCGTTCGGGATCGCGGCTTTCGGTCGGATTTCCTGTCACCTTTGAGTGTACGGAAAGGCGATGTTTCGAGGTGACAGCTCCTGCGTCACATATAAGCGTCCCTCTTGTCCTTGTGACATGCCTCGGCGTACTCTAGGCGCAAATGTGACAGGAGGGCTTGTATGAAGGTTGGCTATCGGCGAGTGAGCAGTCTCGACCAGAACTTGGATCGGCAGGAGCTCGGGGAAGTCGAGCGCGTGTTTGAGGAGAAGGTCAGCGCGAAGAACACGGATCGCGCAGCGCTGCAGGAGATGATCGCGTTCGTCCGCGACGGGGACGAGGTCGTCGTCTACAGCATCGACCGTCTGGCGCGGGATCTTCGGGATCTACAGAGCATCATCCAGACGCTGAACGACAAGAAGGTGGCGATCACGTTTCTGTCCGAGCGTCTTACCTTCACGGGCGACAGCGACGACGCGTTCAGTCGTCTGCAGCTGCAGATGATGGGAGCCTTCGCAGAGTTCGAGCGCAACATCATCCGCAAGCGGCAGGCAGAAGGCATCGCGAAGGCGAAGGCGCGCGGCGTCTACAAGGGGCGCAAGAAGCAGATCGATGATCAGCAGATCCGGGAACTGAAGCAGCAGGGCAAGCGTGTCAGCGAGATCGCGCAGGAGCTCGGTGTCTCCCGCATGTCGGTCTACCGGGCGCTCGACGCGGCTGCGTGACGCTCAGTCGCCAAAAGACTGGATGTTCCGCACCTTCTCGCCCGTTGGCTCCATGCGCTTGAGATAGAACCGCTCCAGCTGTTCGACGGACGTTCCTGCGTTTTCTGCCAACCAGTAGATGTTGACCTTGCCCTCCGACTTCCTCAGCCGCGTCTGCAGCGCGTAGTGCCGCAGCGAGTATGGGGAGCGCGTGATGCCGTCCTTGTCCGCCTTCAAGTTCGCCTCGTCGAGGAAGTGGTTAAAGATGCGCCGATAGGTGTTCACGGCAGTCGTACGGTTCGGGTACTCCGGCATGAACAGCGGGTCTGAGCCGCCAGCGCCGGGATGCATCTCGCGCTGCTTGTCAAAGATATCCACAGCTGCCTCCAGAGAAGCCGACGTCCGATGCCCTGTCTTGCCGGTCAGGGTCATGAGCAGGTGCTTCGGGTCTTCCCTCTTCTCGATGTCGCAGTACCGGATACCGAAGAGCTCCGTCTCGGTCGGGCGCAGGAACGAGTGAACGGCGAAGACGATCATGTGGTAGTGCTCGCGCGTGACTTCGACGCCTCGCTCCGTGTCGCCGCGATCCGCACATGCGCGCGCGACCTCCAGTAGTCGCTTGTACTCGCCCTCCGTGAACGACACGCGCGGCGTGTCCTTCGTGCGCTGCTTCGGCATCGGCGGAATGATGTCGATCACGCCGTCCTCCAGCGCCAGCATCAGGATCTTCCGGATCATCATGCTGTGCTTGGACTTCGTCGATGGAGCGAGCGCTTTCTCCCGACGCTGATCGAGCAGCATCAGGTAGTCGCGCACCATGCCCGACGTGATCTTGCCCACGTCGTACTTGCCGAAGTACGAGACCACGCCGTCCGTCTCGCGATACAGGATCTTCTGCTCGTCGCTATGTGCGCGCCGATTGCGAGCGCCCTTCGATTGTGCCTGCTTCATCGACAAGTAGAACCGCGCGTAGTGTTCGAACGAGCGATCCTTCTGCACTGCATAGTTCGCGTTCTGCTTCGACCGGAACTCTTCGAAGAGCTCCTCAGCCACCGAGATCGCCGCCAGCTGCCGCGACTCCTTCGTCGATCTGACCACGTACTTGCGCTTCAAAGGATCGTAGATCCGTGCGTGCCAGTATGGAGACCGACCGGTCTTGTAGACGCTGAGTCCGCGACGCAGATGCCGGATCACTTTCTTCGCGTTCTGAGATTTTTCCGTCAAACCAAACACTTACCCAGAGTGTCTAACTGTGTCTAACTATAGAACACGCCAACACGCCTGGCAAAGCGCAGAAATTTCTGTGTCTTATCAGAGTATTATGGTGCCCGGGGGCGGATTTGAACCACCGACACGCGGATTTTCAATCCGCTGCTCTACCCCTGAGCTACCCGGGCGCCGGGTGACGGGAGCGGGCCTTTAAGGCAGCGTCCGCGTCGGGTGGCGTGGTCTTAGACGCGGGCGCGGGGCATGTCCAGAGGCCCCGCGCAAAAATCGCTCAGGCGCCGGGACGCAGCTCCAGGTCGGCCAGCAGCCACGCCCATTGCGAGGCGTGCATGTCCCGGTCGGCCGGGCTGCCCTGCACCGTCGGGCGCGGCATCGACAGCTTCACCACGTTCAGGTCGGCGATGTCGAAGCGCTTCAGCGTCTCGGGCGCGACGCGGTAGAGCGCCGCCACGTCCTCGGTCCGCAGCCCGTCGCGCACGGCCTCCCAGGACGCCCGGTCGGGGCAGAAGATGTCCAGCGTCAGCCAGAACGGCCCGGCGTTCTTGGCGCGCAGGCGGTCGGTCACCTCAGAGAGCTTCGGCATGGCTCACCTCCGTCACCTCGAGGCGGAAGGCCGCCATCGGATCGTCGAGCACCAGGACATGGTGCAGCCCGAAGGCATGGACCGGCCCGCGCGGCCAGTCGGCGGGCGAGAACGGGAAGGCGAAGGTCGGCGCGGGCTCGTCGTCGGTCAGCGCGAAGTGCAGCAGGAACGGGTTGGCGAGCCGCGCGATCTCGGTCGCGCGCTCCTGCGTGCCGGCCGTGGTGACCAGCAGCACGCCGACCTCGTTCGGCACGGCGGTCCCGGTCTCCAGCGGGCCGAGCGTGGCGTTCACCCCGATCAGCCGGAAGTCGAGCGTGTAGTCGCCCGCGCCCAGCCCCATGCGGGCCGCGATCTGGCGCTGCAGCTCGCCCGACAGCCGGTCCACCCAGGCCTGCGCGTTGGCGACGTAGCGCGGCTCGCGCAGCATCACCAGCGAGGTGGTCTGCCAGCCGGTCAGCCGCGCCCCCTCCAGCTTGACGGTATAGGCCTCGGACGGCACCCAGACCGACCCCTCGACCCGCACCCGCCGGTCGTCGAGCGCGGTGTAGCGCGCCGCGGTCACGTCGAGATGGCCGCCCGGTTCGTGCAGCAGGTAGGGGTCGGCGTTCTCGTAGAGCATGTGCGCCGCGACCGTGCGCGGGGTGCAGGCGGCCTCGGCCGCCATCGGGGTCACGGTGAACCCGGTGTCGTCGATCTCGACCAGGATGGTGCCGGTGGCGGGCCGGGTGGTGCAGTAGGCCCCGCATTCGCCGATCTTGGCGGCATGCCAGGCGGCCCCCGGATGCGCGCCCCGCATCAGCGGCAGCGCGGCGATCGACGCGGTGTCGGTCGCCCGCCCCGCGATCACGATATCGGCCCCGGTCGCCAGCGCGGCGCCGATCTGCTCGGCCCCGGCCAGCGCCACGATGTTCGACATCGCGGCGATGTCGTCGTCCCCGGCCTCGGGCGCGCCCTCCAGCGGGATCAGCCGCCCGGCGGCGCGCGCGGCCAGCACCCGGTCGTTCGGCTGCTGCGAGTAGAGCCGCGCGATCTTCAGGGTCTCGCCCCGCTCGCGCGCGATCTCCAGCGTGATGTCGTAGAGCCAGTCCACCGTCGTGTCGGTGCCGCAGGTGCCCGCGGTGCCGACAACGAGCGGGCAGCGGGCCTCGGCGCGCGCCGCCATCAGCGCGCCCCACTCGGCCCGGGTGGCCGCCCGCCCGTATTTCGAGATGCCGCCGCCGAGATAGGCCGGACCGCTGTCGGTCGAGCCGCCGTCGACGGCGATGATGTCGGGGCGCGCGGCGATCCCGGCCGCCAGCGCCTCCGGGTCGAACCCGAGACCCAGCGCCCCGGTCGGGATCAGCACGCGCGTTCCCATCAGTCGCTGAGCCCCGCTTTGGGCTTCGCGAAGAAGCCGCGCAGGAACACCGGGGCGATGAAGCCCAGGATGGCCGCCACCCAGAGCCCGATCGCGAT
>JAUHZL010000248.1 GCA_030425945.1 Alphaproteobacteria bacterium
ACGACGCAATCCTCCATGCAGGGTGTCAGGCGTGGAACAACCTGATCGCCCTACCGGAAGTCATCACGTCAATCGGAACCAGAGATTGGGCGAAAGTGGGTCAATGATCGCAGCCCTTGGTATTAGTGCGGTGTATGCCCGGACCCTTTGGGGCTGAAACCTTAGCGAATGGGCTAATCCTTCCCGACCCCGTTCCGCACGCGCTCCCAAGGTGTCCCGCAGGCAGGGCAACCCACCCGATCCGGACTTGTCCCCAGTCCCGTGACGGTCCCGGGCCTTGGCCCCAAAAACACCGCTTTTCCCTCCAATCTTCGCCCCAAGCCAATGGCACATCATCCCTTGTAGCGATGAGCTTCCTCCGGTGCCGCATTTCATTGCCCCCACCCAGAGTGCGGCACCGGAGCCTTTCGCCACTTTTCTTCCCCCTGCAGTCGGCCTAGCTTCCGGCCGCGAGCAGGGAGGACAGGATGCGCGATTTCCACACACCGGGCCGGTCGGCCGTCTATGCAACCGAAGGGCTGTGTGCCACGTCGCACCCGCTGGCGGCGAAGGTGGCCATCGACACGCTGCAGGCCGGCGGCAACGCGGTCGATGCGGCGATCGCCGGCGCGGTGCTTCTGGGGCTGTGCGAACCGGCGATGACCGGGATCGGCGGCGACTGCTTCGTGCTGGTCAAGCCTGCCTGCAGCGAGGAGGTCGTTGCGCTGAACGGCTCGGGCCGGGCACCGGCCGCGCTGTCGGGCGCCGCGCTGCGCGCCAAAGGGCACAAGACGATGCCCGTCTTCGGCGACCCTGCCGCCGTCACCATCCCGGGGGCGGTCGATGCCTTCTGCCGCCTCGCCGAGGATCACGGGCGGCTCGGGATCGACCGTCTTCTCGCGCCGACGATCCAGTATGCCGAGGCCGGCGTGCCCGTCGCCCCGCGCGCCGGGTTCGACTGGCTGCACCACAGCGACAACCTGAACCCGACCGCGCAGCGCTACTATCTCGTGAACGGGGCCGTGCCCAAGGTCGGGCAGCGCTTCCGCCATCCCGAGCAGGCCGCGGTGCTGCGCCGCATCGCCGCCAAAGGGCGGGCGGGCTTCTACGAAGGCGAGGTGGCCGAGGACATGGTCGCCAGCCTGCGTGCGCTGGGCGGCGTCCACACGCTGGAGGACTTCGCCAACACCCGCGCCGACTACACCACGCCGATCAGCGGTAACTACAAGGGCGTCGAGCTGGTCGAGCACCCGCCGAACGGGCAGGGCGCGACCGCGATCCTGCTGGCCAACATCCTGGCCGAGTTCGACCTGCCGTCGATGGAGCCGTTCGGCACCCTGCGCGCCCATATCGAGGCCGAGGCGACAAAGCTCGCCTACGACGCCCGCGACCGCTTCCTGTCCGACATGGACCACATGACGCGGCTCGCGCACATGCTCGATCCGGCCACGGCGAAGAAACTCGCGGCGCTGATCGACCCGACCCGCGCCATGGCCTCCGCGAAACCGCTGACCGAAGCGGTGCACAAGGAGACGATCTACCTGACGGTGGTCGACCGGGACCGCATGGCGGTGTCGCTGATCTACTCGGTGTTCAAGGATTTCGGCTCGGGCATCGCGTCCGAGAAGTTCGGTGTCCTGTTCCAAAACCGGGGCGCGGGCTTCACGCTGGAAGAGGGTCATCCGAACGAGGCCAACGGTGGCAAGCGGCCGATGCACACGATCATCCCGGCGATGCTGAAGCAGGACGGCAAGGTCATCATGCCCTTCGGCGTGATGGGCGGTCAGTATCAGTCCACCGGCCACGCGCGGATGCTGACCAATATCGTGGATTACGGCCTCGACCCGCAGGCGATGATCGACGCGCCGCGCTGCTTCAGCGAGTACGGCGACATGAAGGTCGAGAAAGGCTATGCCGACAGCGTGCGGCAAGAGCTGGCCGACATGGGCCATGCGGTCTCGACCCCGCCGGTGGGCATTGGCGGCGCGCAGGCGATCCGCATCGGGGCCGACGGCGTGCTGGTCGGCGGCTCCGACCCGCGCAAGGACGGCATCGCGCTGGGCTACTGAGGAGGACCGACATGCCGATCACCCCCGTCAAGGACCTGGTCGCGGCCGCGAAGCTGGAGATCACGTCGCTGACCCCGGAGGCCGCGCGCGCCATGGCCGAGCGCGGCGAGGCCCTGCTGGTCGATATCCGCGACGTCCGGGAGCTCGAGCGTGAGGGCCGCGTCTCGGGTGCATTCCACGCGCCGCGCGGGATGCTCGAGTTCTGGGTCGACCCGGCCAGCCCCTACCACAAGCCGCCGCTGGCCACAGACCGGACGCTGGTCCTGTTCTGTGCCAGCGCGTGGCGGTCGGCGCTGTCGGCGAAGGCGCTGAAGGACATGGGGGTCGAGAAGGTGGCCGAGATCGAAGGCGGCTTCTCGGCCTGGAAGGCGGGCGGGCATCCGGTCGAGTGACCGGGACCCGCGCCCGGCTCAGTTGAGCTGGAAGTGCAGCGGGTACTGCCCGTTCTCGAACTCGCCGAAGAGGTCCGGCAGGTCCGGATGATCGACCGGCTCGCCGGTCTCGTCGGGCACCAGGTTCTGCTCGGAAACGTAGGCCACGTAGTAGCTCTGGTCGTTCTCGGCGAGCAGGTGATAGAACGGCTGGTCCTTGCGCGGGCGCGCTTCTTCCGGGATGGCGGCGTACCATTCCTCGGTGTTCGCGAATTCCGCATCAATGTCGAAGATCACGCCACGGAACGGGTGTCGCCGATGACGCACCACCTGTCCCAGACGGTATTTGGCTTCAGCCTTGATCATGTCATTGCGCCCCATTGGGCCCATGGATAGACCCTGAGCCGCCCGGTTGTCCATCCGCACCGGCGGAATCTTGGGAAACAGACTGTGACTCTCCTCCTGACAGTGCTCGAGGTCGTGGCGCCGGTTTTCCTGCTGGCCAGCCTCGGGTTCGGCTGGGTCAAACTGGGGTATGACTACCCGGTCGAGTTCGTCACGCGGCTGGCGATGACGCTGGCCGTGCCCTGCCTGATCTTCACCGCGCTCATGCGGACCGAGATCGCCCCGGCAACGCTGGGCACCATGACGCTGGCCAGCCTGCTGGGCTACGGGCTGATCGGCCTGGTCGCCCTTCTGGTCCTTGTCGTGCTGGGGCTGGACCGGCGGACGTTCTTCGCCCCGCTGACCTTCGGCAACACCGGCAATGTCGGGCTGCCGCTGGCGCTGTTCGCCTTCGGCGAGACCGGGCTGGGGTTTGCCGTGGTCACCTTTGCCGTCTCGTCGATCCTGATCTTCACGGTCGGTATCTGGTCGGTGGCCGGGAAGGGCACGGGTTGGCGGGTGCTGCGCGAGCCGATGGTGCTGGCGACGCTGCTCGGCGCGTTGTTCCTGTGGCAGGGCTGGACCACGCCGCGGGTCCTGACCAACGCGCTGACGCTGCTGGGACAGATGGCGATCCCGCTGATGCTGATCACGCTGGGGGTGGCCGTGGCGCGGCTGTCGCCCGGCAGCCTCGGCCGCGCCGTCGGCCTGAGCGCGGCCAAGGTCGTGGTCTGCGTCGCCGTGGCGGTGGGGACGGGGCAGATGCTGGGTCTGCCGGAAGTCGCGCAGGGGGTGCTCGTGTTGCAACTGGCAACGCCGGTTGCGGTGACCTCCTACCTGCTGGCGCAGAAATACGGGGCGGATGCGCCGGCGGTGGCAGGCTTCGTCGTCGTCTCGTCGCTGATGTCGGTGGCGGTGTTCCCGGCGATCCTCGCGGTTCTGCTCTGACACCGGGTCTGCGGCATTTCCCAAAGGCCGCGAGTCGGATACACTGTCAAAAAAACAGATCAGGCCGAGGCAGGCAGATGTTCAAACCCGTAGCGCTTCTGGGCGTTCTCCTCCTTTTGGCGGCGTGCGGCGGTGGCCGGTACGACCCGCCGAGCCAGCTCGACAACGCGTGCGCGATCGCCGCCGAGCGGCCGCAGTACCTGCGCGCGATGAAACGGACCGAGGCCCGCTGGGGCGTGCCGATCCCTGTGCAGATGGCGACGATCTACCAGGAAAGCCGGTTCCGCGGCGACGCCCGCACGCCGCACCAGTACGCGCTTGGCGTGATCCCGATGGGACGCCTGAGCTCGGCCTACGGCTATGCCCAGGCGCTGGACGCGACCTGGGACGAGTACCGGTCCGAGACGCGGCAGCGCGGCGCCCGGCGCGACCGGATCGACGACGCGACCGATTTCATGGGCTGGTACATGACCAAGACCGAGGAGCGGAACGGCGTGTCGAAGTACGACGCCCGCAACCAGTACCTCGCCTACCATGAGGGCCACACCGGCTACGCGCGCGGCAGCTACCGCGCCAAGTCGTGGCTGGTGCGTGTGGCGGGCGAGGTCGGCGACCGGGCGGTCATGTACGACGCGCAACTGCGCGCCTGCGGCCGGATCTGAGGCTCAGCGCATCCGGTCTTCCGTGGTGCGCTGGATGTCGAACAGGAAGGCCGACAGCCGGTCCCGCCGCTCCAGCGCGCCGAGGATCACGGTCGTCTCGGTCCCGCCCTCGTCGGTGATCACCCATTGCCGCAGCTCGACCGGATCGTTCGAGAACACCAGCTCGATGGTGCCCAGCTCCGGGCGCTCGGGATCATGCGCCAGCACGGTCGTGGTCAGCCCGTCAGAGCCATGGGCGAGCACGGCGTCCGAGACCTCGAAATCCACGGTCCGCTGCAGGATCAGGTTCAGCGGCGTCTGGCGCAGCGGGTATTGCTCGGGCGGCTCGTTCGACACCGGGTCGTAGATCGCCAGCTGCCCGCCGCCCGCGATCACGAGGGCGTTGTTCGGCGGGTCATACTCGAACCGCATCCGGCCGGGGCGCTGGATGTAGAGCTTGCCGGTCGACAGCGTCCCGTCGGAATTGACCTGCGTGAAGCTGGTCTCGACGGTGCCGAGATCGGTCATGTAGCGC
>JAUHZL010000249.1 GCA_030425945.1 Alphaproteobacteria bacterium
GCCCCCGGCTTGCGGCACTCCCGTCGCTGGGTAATAGAGCGACGAGGGAAAGAACAGGGGACCCGGCATGGGATGCGCACTGATCGTTCTGGCCGCGGGACAGGGCAGCCGGATGAATTCGGACCTGCCGAAGGTGCTCCACCCGCTGGCGAGCGCCCCGCTCCTGGTCCACGCCCTGCGCAGCGGCGCCTCGCTTGAGCCCGAGCGCACGGTGGTGGTGACCGGGCATGGCGCCGAGGCCGTCGAGGCGGCGGTGGCCGAGTATGACGACACCATCACCTGCGTGCGCCAGACCGAGCAACTCGGGACCGCCCATGCCGTGGCGCAGGCGAAAGGCGCGCTGGCGGGCGTGATCGGGGACGCGGTCGTGCTCTACGGCGACACGCCCTTCATCCGCCCCGAAACGCTGGAGGCGATGCAGGCCGCGCGCGCGGGCGGGGCCGATCTGGTGGTGCTGGGCTTCGAGGCCGCCGTGCCGGGCCGCTACGGGCGGCTGGTGACCGAGGGCGACCGGCTGGTGAAGATCGCCGAGGCGAAGGACGCGACCCAAGCCGAGCTGGCACTGACGCTGTGCAACTCGGGCGTGGTGATGGCCGCGGCCCCCCTGCTCTTCGACCTGATCGCCGGGGTCGGCAATGCCAATGCGGCGGGCGAATACTACCTGACCGACATCGCGGGCCTCGCCAACGCGCGCGGGCTGACGGCGCGCGTGGTGCGCTGCGACGAGGCCGAAACGCTGGGCATCAACACCCGCGCGGAACTGGCGGCCGCCGAGGCCGCCTTCCAGGCCCGCGCCCGCGCCGAGGCGCTGGAGACCGGCGTCACCCTGACCGACCCCGCCAGCACCTATTTCGCCTATGACACGGTGATCGGCCGCGACGCGGTGATCGGGCCGCAGGTCTTCTTCGGGCCGGATGTCACCGTCGAGAGCGGCGCCACGATCCGCGGCTTCTGCCACCTCGAGGGCTGCCACGTCGCGCGCGGCGCCGTCGTCGGCCCCTTCGCCCGGCTGCGGCCCGGCGCGGAACTGGCCGAGGACGCCCATGTCGGCAATTTCTGCGAGATCAAGAACGCCACGCTGGGCGAAGGCGCGAAGGTCAACCACCTCAGCTACATCGGCGATGCCAGCGTCGGCGCGCGCACCAACATCGGGGCGGGCACGATCACCTGCAACTACGACGGGGTCTTCAAGCACCGCACCGAGATCGGCGAGGGCGCCTTCATCGGGTCGGACACCATGCTGGTCGCGCCGGTGCGGATCGGCGACCGGGCGATGACCGGCTCGGGGTCGGTCATCACGCAGGACGTGCCGGACGGCGCGCTAGCGCTGGGCCGGGCCCGGCAGGACACCAAGCCGGGGTTCGCGATCCGGCTGATGGACAAGCTGCGCGCCGCCAAGGCGCGGGCGACGAACGGATAAGCGCGGCAGGCGCGGCCACGGGCAGGGAGAGCGGACATGTGCGGGATCATCGGCGTTCTGGGGGATCATCAGGCGGCCCCTCTCATGATCGAGGCGCTGAAGCGGCTCGAGTACCGGGGCTATGACAGCGCCGGGATCGCCACCGTCCACGAGGGCCGGCTCGACCGCCGCCGCGCGGTCGGCAAGCTCGTCAACCTGCAGGACCTGCTGGTCGAGGCCCCGCTGGCGGGCCGCGCCGGGATCGGCCACACCCGCTGGGCCACCCATGGCGCGCCGACCGTGTCGAACGCGCACCCGCATGCAGCGGGTCCGGTCGCCGTCGTCCACAACGGGATCATCGAGAACTTCCGCGACCTGCGCGCGGAACTGTCGGCCCTCGGCGTGAACTTCGAGAGCGAGACCGATACCGAGACCGTCGCGCAGCTGGTCGCGCATCACCTGCGGCAGGGCAAGAGCCCCGCCGAAGCGGCGCAGGCCACCTTCGGGCGGCTGGAAGGGGCCTTCGCGCTGGCGCTGCTCTTCGACGGCGAGGAGGACCTGCTGATCGCGGCCCGGCTCGGCTCGCCGCTGGCCGTCGGCCATGGCGAAGGCGAGATGTTCGTCGGCTCCGACGCCATCGCGCTGGCCCCGCTGACCGACCGCGTCACCTATCTCGACGAGGGCGACTGGGCCGTCGTCACCCGCGCGGGCGTGCAGGTCTACGACAAGACCAACGCGCCGGTGGAGCGCCCCGTCACGCGCATCGCCATTGACGCGGCGCGGATCGAGAAGGGCGGCCACCGGCACTTCATGGCCAAGGAAATCGCCGAGCAGCCGACCGTGCTGGGCGAGATGCTGGGCCATTACCTCGACGCTTCGGGGCAGATCCATTTCCCGGACACCCTGCCCGACTTCGGCACCATCGACCGGCTGGTGATGGTTGCCTGCGGCACCGCCTTCTACGCCTGCCAGACCGCGAAATACTGGTTCGAGCAGCTGGCGGGCCTGCCGGTCGAGATCGACATCGCGTCCGAGTTCCGCTACCGCCAGCCGCCGATCGGCGCCAACACCGCCGCGCTCTTCGTCAGCCAGTCGGGCGAGACCGCCGACACGCTGGCGGCGCTCCGCCACTGCAAGGGCCGCGCCAGCCACATCCTGAGCGTGGTGAACGTGCCGGAAAGCTCGATTGCCCGGGAAAGCGACCTCGCCCTGCCGATCCGCGCGGGCGTCGAGGTCGGCGTCGCCTCGACCAAGGCCTTCACCTGCCAGCTGGGCGTGCTCGCTCTGCTCGCCATCCGCGCCGCCGAAGCGCGCGGCCACCTCGATGCCGCGGGCGTGGCGGAGAAGATCGGCATGCTGCGCAGCGTGCCGGGGCTGATGAACCTGACGCTGGGCCTCGAGCCCGAGATCGAGCGGCTCGCCGGGGGGCTGGCCGAGGCGCGCGACATCCTCTTCCTCGGGCGCGGGCCGATGTACCCGCTGGCCCTCGAAGGCGCGCTGAAGCTGAAGGAAATCAGCTATATCCACGCCGAAGGCTATGCGTCGGGCGAACTGAAGCACGGCCCCATCGCGCTGATCGACCAGGCCGTGCCGGTGATCGTCTTCGCCCCGACCGATGCGCTGTTCGACAAGACCGTCTCGAACATGCAGGAGGTCATGGCCCGCCACGGACAGGTGCTGCTGATCACCGACAAGGCCGGGGCGGCACGGGCCGCCGAGGGCACCTGGGAAACGCTGGTGATGCCGACCTGCGATCCGCTGTTTGCCCCGATCGTCTATGCGCTGCCGGCGCAGCTGCTGGCCTATTACACCGCGCTGGCGAAGGGGACAGATGTCGACCAGCCCCGCAACCTCGCCAAGTCGGTGACCGTGGAGTGACCCCGGCCGAGGCGCTGGCCGCGCTGGAGGCGCAGGCCGATCCCGGCCGGGCGGAGGGCATGGCCGCCTATCACAAGGCCGCGCGGCGCTATCTCGGCGTGCCGAACCCGGTGCTCGACAAGATGGCGCGCGACTGGCGGCAGGGGATGACCGTCGCGGCGCGGGTCGAGCTCGCGGCGGCGCTCTGGGACAGCGACATCCACGAGGCCCGGGTCGCGGCGGCGAAGCTGCTGACGCAGGCCCGGATCCGCGACGACGGCCCGGTCTGGGACCTGATCCGGTCCTGGGTGCCGCAGTTCGACGCCTGGGCGGTGGCGGATCACGCCTGTCTCGCCGGGCAGCGGCGGCTGGTCGCGGAGCCCGCGCGCCTCGACGAAGTGGAGGACTGGACGCGGTCCGACCACCTCTGGACCCGGCGGGCCGCGCTGGTGATGACGCTGCCATGGACCCGGCAGAATTTTCCGAGCGCGGCCGATCTAGCCGTCCGCGACCGCGTGCTGGGCTGGGCGGCGGGCTATGTCGAGGCACCGGAGTGGTTCCTCCAGAAGGCCGTCGCGTGGTGGGTCCGGGACCTGTCGAAGCACGACCCGGACCGCGCGCGGGCCTTCCTCGCCCGGCACGGCGCGCGGATGCAGGCCTTTGCGCGCCGCGAGGCCGGGAAGTACCTGGGAAGGGGCGACGAGGACGCGGCTGGGGCAGACGAGCACTCGGGCGGCGCATACGAGGCCTGAGGCGGCCGAGATAACCGCCGCCAGAGGCGCCAAGCAGCGGGCCAAGGTGCTGTTTCCAAGGGCCAAATCTGCGGGATGTACCCCTGAACTCCCTCAACCGGATTCCCCCGGGGCCGCGTCCCCGCAGCCCCGCCCACAGGTCCTTCGCCCGCCTCAGAGCCGCGCGAAGAGGCCGCGCTGGGGGGCCTTGCAGAACGGCTGGGACGAGACCCAATCGATCATGTCCTGGTGCTTGCGGTCCGAGTGGAACGGACCCCAGTCCGCCGCGACGCCGCGCATGCCCGCCGAGACCACGCCGTCGCGCGGCACGGTCGAGGCCATGATCCGCACGCCGCAGCGCAGGTTGGCGACGCCGTCTTTCAGCGCCTCGCCGGACTTCGCCTCGCAGCCGTAGCCGCGCGCGGTGCCGGGCGCGATCTGCACGAGGCCGTACCACAGCCCGCCCCCGCCGACGGCGCGCGGGTTCCAGGTGCTTTCGTGCTTCGACAGGGCCGAGATCAGCCCGGTCCAGAACAGCGCCCGTCCCTCGGCATCGGCCTCGCGGTAGCCCGGGCACCAGGTGTCGATGTCGGCCGGCACCACGTCGAGCAGCGCCGCCCCGTGGGTCTCGATCGCGGCCATCGTCTCGGCCGTCCAGAGCCGCCCGTCGGGCACGCCGTCCCAGCGCATCGCGGGCGTCGCCTGCGAGGCACCGCCGCCCTGTCCGAGGCTCGCACAGCCCGCCAGCAGCGCCATCGCCGCCACTCCGAGGCCCCGGCGCACCGCGCGCCCGAGACCCGTTCCGATCGAGAACCGGGGGGCCGGGGCCCCCGTCGTCGCTGTCCGGTTCACTGTCACCAGACCACTCCGTCATCGTTGTCGTTGCCGCAGCGCTGCCCGCCCGGCGCCGATCCGGCAAGCGTC
>JAUHZL010000250.1 GCA_030425945.1 Alphaproteobacteria bacterium
CTGATCACCGTGCTCGCCGCGGCGGGCATCCTCATGGCGTCGGTCAACATCTTCGGCGGCTTCCTCGTGACACGGCGCATGCTCGCCATGTTCCAGAAATCCTAAGGAGCAGGGGATCATGGAATTCGGATTCACGATTGCAGCCTACGCGGTTGCAGCAGTTCTCTTCATCCTCTCGCTCGGCGGCCTCTCCGGGCAGGAAAGCGCCAAGCGCGCGGTCTGGTACGGCATCGCGGGCATGGCCATCGCCGTGCTGGCGACGATGTTCGGCCCGGGGCAGGGCCTCTGGGGCGCGTCGGTCATCCTGATCGGCCTCGGCGCGGCGGTGGGCTACCAGCTCGCCACCCGCGTGCAGATGACCCAGATGCCCGAGCTCGTGGCGATCATGCACTCGCTCGTCGGCCTCGCGGCGGTCTTCGTCGGCTTCAACGCCGACCTGACGATCCTCGCGGTCGAGGCGGCCAAGGCCGCGGGCACCGGGGTCGAGGGCGTCTTCGCCGAGCTCGTCTCGAAGAAGACCCCGGTCGAGATCGGCATCCTCCGGGTCGAGCTGGTGCTCGGCGTCTGGATCGGCGCGGTGACCTTCACCGGCTCGGTGATCGCCTACGGCAAGCTGGCGGGCAAGGTGAACTCGACTGCCAAGCAACTGCCCGGCGGGCACATCCTGAACGCGGCGGCCGCCGGGGCCTCGGTCGTACTGGCGGCGATGTACCTGGGCGGCGCGGGAAGCTGGACGCTGATCGTGCTGACGCTGCTGGCGCTCTTCATCGGCTACCACCTGATCATGGGCATCGGCGGTGCCGACATGCCGGTCGTGGTCTCGATGCTGAACAGCTATTCCGGCTGGGCGGCGGCGGCCATCGGCTTCAGCCTCGGCAATGACCTGTTGATCGTGGTCGGCGCGCTGGTCGGCTCGTCCGGCGCGATCCTCAGCTACATCATGTGCAAGGCGATGAACCGGTCCTTCGTCTCGGTGATCCTCGGCGGCTTCGGCGGCGCGAAGGGCCCGGCGGCCGAGATCGAGGGCGAGCAGGTCGCCATCGACGCCGACGGCGTGGCCACCGCGCTGAACGAGGCCGACTCGGTCATCATCGTGCCGGGCTACGGCATGGCGGTGGCCCAGGCCCAGCAGTCGGTCAGCGAACTGACCCGCAAGCTGCGCGGGCGGGGCAAGGAGGTGCGCTTCGCCATCCACCCCGTCGCGGGCCGCTTGCCGGGGCACATGAACGTGCTTCTGGCCGAGGCCAAGGTGCCCTACGACATCGTGCTCGAGATGGACGAGATCAACGAGGACTTCCCGAGCACGGACGTCGTCATCGTCATCGGCTCGAACGACATCGTGAACCCGGCGGCGCAGGAAGACCCGAACTCGCCCATCGCCGGGATGCCGGTGCTGGAAGTGTGGAAGGCGAAACAGGTGTTCGTCTCGAAGCGCGGCCAGGGCACCGGCTACTCCGGCATCGAGAACCCGCTGTTCTACAAGGAGAACACGCGGATGTTCTACGGCGACGCCAAGGCCTCGGTGGACAGCCTGCTGCCCAAGATCGAGGGCTGATCCCCCCGGTCCCCGGACCGGACAGACACCCCAGACCCCCGGTGCGCCCGTCGCGCCGGGGGTTTTGTTTTGGGGGGGCTTCACCTTTTCTTCAGGCTTCACGGCCCTCCTATGGGTCTGAGCACCGAAAGGAGGGGCCCGGATCCTTGAAACCGAACCGGCGCTTGGGGGGCCTTCTGCACCGGGTCCTTGGGTGGAAGCCCGGTTCTGCGCGGGACAGCAACGCGCGCCGGGCCTTCATGCGGGTCTGCCTGCTCTGGTGCGTCTGCTACGGGATTTGGCTTGCCGTCGCAGGCGGGCGGATCGAGCCGGCCTATTCCGTCGCCCTGTCGCTCGTCGCTTGCGCGCTCGTCGCGTGTTCCCTGCTTGTCTTCGCCCTGATCGTGTTGCTCATGCCGTTCCGAAACGCGGCAGGATTTGTCATCGACGCGCGCCGCTTGCTGGCCGACACGATCATCTCCTCCCTCTTCATGATGATCGTGTTCTCACTGGTCTATCGCAACGTCGGCTTGATGGAGGGGGGCCATCACGTGCAGCCGACAGCGCGCGAGGCGCTCTATTTCTCGATCGTCACATTCTCTACGCTGGGCTACGGCGACTTCGCACCGAGCCCGTCAGCCCGCCTCATCGCAGCCTCTGAGGCATTGCTTGGAAACCTTCACCTGGGAATGCTGGTTGGATCGACCTTTGCCGCCCTGCGTCGCTGAGCAGGATCAGATCACGATCAGGCCCACGGTCCCGAGGACGAGAAGCACGACCGCCAGCGGCAGCGTGATCCCCTGTAGTTTCAGATACAGCCGAGTGCTCATCGTGTTCTCCTGACCCGAAATTAGCATGGCCGGAAACCGTTACCAAGTCCTTGCCCGGAAGGCCAAAGTTTCCGATCCGCGTCCGCATACCATCGCACACAGATAACCTGCTGGAATTGCGACGTTTTTCCCGTTTACAGCGGGGCGTGGCCTGCTACCTTGACAGACAACGCCCCTGATTGCCCGGAACGCGCGCCCATGTCCGCCATCGAAGACCACCCGCTGCGCTACAAGCTGGCCAACGAATTGCACGCGCGGCCGTTCCCGTCGCTCGTGGCGCCGTGCCGGGCGGTGTTCCTCGCCGTGAAGCAGGCGCGCAACGCGGTCGGGCGGGACCGCTCGGCGGATCGCGCGCACCTGCTCGACCTGCTGGACCGCCACGGCACCGCGCACCCGCAGCCGGGCGCCACCCACTTCTTCGGCCAGATCGGCAAGCACCGGCTGAAATGGGAAAGCCACACCGAGTTCGTGACCTATACCGTCTTCCTCGACGGTCTGGGCGAGCGGCCCTTCGACCCGAAGGACTTCGACGTCTTCCCCGCCGACTGGCTGGCCAAGGCGCCGGGCGTGCGGATGACCAGCGCCCTGATCCGGGTCGAGACGCGGGACGAGGACGACGACGCCCTCGCCGCCAAGATCGCCGACTGGTTCGTGCCGGAAAGCCTCGCGGTTTCGGCCGTGCTGGACGACAGCGCCGTGGTCGCGGGCGATTTCCGCATCGATGCCGCCGGGCACACCCGCTTCGCCATCTTCGCCCGCCCCGACACCGGCGAGCGGCGCGTCGGCCGCGTGGTGCAGCGGGTTGCCGAGATCGAGACCTACAAGACGATGTCGATGCTGGGCCTTGCCCGGGCGCGCGAGCTGTCCGGCAAGATGGGCGAGCTCGACGACGAGTTGTCCGCCCTCGTCTCGTCCCTCAGCAACGAGGAGATGGCGGGTGAAGCCACGCTGCGCGCGCTGCTGTCGATCTCGGCCGAGCTCGAGAAGCTGGTGGCGCAGACCGCGTTCCGCTTCGGCGCGACCGGGGCTTACGAGGCGCTGGTGAACCAGCGGATCGAGGTGATGCGCGAGGAGCGCTTCAAGGGGCGCCAGACGCTGGCCGAGTTCATGATGCGCCGTTTCGATCCGGCCATGCGCACGGTGAAGGCCACCGAGCGGCGGCTGGCGCAACTGGCCGAACGCGCGATCCGGGCAGGCGACCTGCTGCGGACCCGGGTGGATGTGGCGCGGCAGGCGCAGAACCAGGAGTTGCTGGAAAGCATGGACGCCCGCGCCGACCTGCAGTTGCGCCTGCAGAAGACGGTCGAAGGGCTGTCGGTGGTGGCGATCAGCTATTACGCCGTCAGCCTCGTCAGCTATCTCGCCTATCCCCTCGCCGAGCCGCTGGGGCTCAGCAAGGGGCTGTTGATGGCGGTGCTCACTCTGCCGGTTGTAGGGCTCGTCTGGCTGCTGGTTCACCGGCTCCGGAAGGAATTCGAGAAGTAGCGCCCAGCAGGCGGTCGGTCAGCGCGCCGCCCGCCGCGATGGCCGCCAGCGCCAGCAGCGCCGCGACCGACAGGGTCGGCACCCCGGCGAGGCCCGCGCCGACGGTGCAGCCGCCCGCCAGCACGCCGCCGACGCCCATCAGCGCCGCCCCGGTCAGCGAGCGCCCGGTCTGCGCGGGGGTCTCGAAGCTCTCCCAGCGGAAGTCGCGGGCGGCCAGCGCCGCGACCAGCGCCCCCGCCAGCGTGCCGCCGACGAGGCCGGTGCCGAAGCCCGCCGGGATCGAGGACGAGGCGACCGTGAAGAACAGCGTCTCGGCCCAGGGCGAGGTGAAGGACAGCGACTCCTGCGCGATCGGGTCGAATTCGTCGAAGAGCACGAAGCCCGTCCCGGCCCAGCCCAGCGGCACCAGCGCCCCGATCAGCGCCGCGCCCAGCAGCAGCCCCGCCGAGGGCCGCGCCCGCAAGAGCGGCAGCAGCGCCAGCGCGGCCAGGCCCGCCGTCCAGACCCACGCCCCGCCGGGCAGGGCCGCGAGGTTGGCAGCAGCGCCGAGGTCCACCGTCCAGCCGCCGAGCGCGGTGCGCAGCGGCGCCAGCACGCCCTTCAGCGTGGCATGGGCGACGACGGCAAAGACCAGCAGCCCCGCCAGCGCCCGCAGGTTGCCCGAGGCGCTCAGCACCGTCAGCCGCGAGACGCAGCCGCGCGCCAGCACCATGCCCGCGCCGAACAGCAGCCCGCCGACGAGGATGGCGGCATAGGGCAGGGCGCTCGCGTGGAAGCGGTGGTCCGCGAAGCCGGTCAGCCCGGCGCCCACCACGGCTTGCGTACCGACGAGGGCCACCGCCAGCGCCACGCCCCAGACCGCCAGCGCCTGCGCGCGGTCGGGCCCGGCCACGACGCCGCGCCGGAAGCAGAAGCGGGTGCGCTGGGCCAGCGCACCGAACAGCGCGCCCAGACCGAGGCCGAACCAGACCGACGCCTCGCGGGCGGTGGTCTCGATGAAACCGAGTTCTTCGAACATGTCTGTCCTCCTGACGGGATCGACCGCGCGTAGCGGGCGGCCCG
>JAUHZL010000251.1 GCA_030425945.1 Alphaproteobacteria bacterium
GCCGACCTGATGGCGCGGGAAAGCGCCCTGTCCTGCTTCAATGTGCTGTGTGCCGAGGTCGTGGTGACCGGGCACAAGGCGCTCGGCAAGGGCTCCATCGTGGTGATGCCGTCGCTGTCGGGCACCACGAAGGAGAGCATCGCGGCGCTGGACTTCGCGCAGGCGCAGGGCGCCAGGGTGATCACCATCGTGGGCCATGCCGAGACGCCGCTGGCCGAGAAGGCCGACCACTGCTTCGTCAACTTCGCGCAGGACGACACCTCGTGCGAGATGTTCTACATGGCGTCGCTGGCCGCCGCGTTTGGCGCGATGCAGGCGCGCGGCGAGCGCGACGATTTCGACGCGATGGCCGAGCAGCTGGCGGCCTTCCCGGGCGAGCTTCTGAAGATTAAGGAGCAGTTCGAGCCGCGCGCCAAGGCGCTGGCCGAGGAGATCCAGTCGGACACCTACCACATCATCACCGGCGCCGGACCGGTCTGGCCCGAGGCGTATTACTACGGGATGTGCATCCTGGAAGAGATGCAGTGGATCCGGACCCGGCCCGTGCATGCGTCGGACTTCTTCCACGGCACGCTGGAGCTGGTGGAAAACGGCGTCAGCGTCGTTGTCTTCATGGGCGAGGACGAGACCCGGCCCCTGGTGGACCGCGTGGTGAGCTTCGCGCGGGAGCATACCGACCGGCTGATCGTGCTGGATACGCGCGAGATGGAGACGACGGGACTGTCGCCCGCGTTCCGCGCGCTGATGGCGCCGGCGATGCTGGCGACGATGCTGGAACGGCTTTCGGCGCATCTGGAGCATCTGCGCGACCACCCGCTGGAGACGCGCCGGTACTACCGCCGCGTCGCGTATTGAGGCGCGCCATGGCTTTCGATCCGTTCGCGAAAATCACCGATCAGCCGCTGTGGCGGGCCGAGATGACGCTGCCGGAGATCCCGGCGGCGCAGATCGAACCGCGCGAGGACGTGGTCGTCGTGGGCTCGGGCTTTTCGGGGCTGCACACGGCGCTGCATCTGGCGCGCGGCGACCGGTCGGTCGTGGTGATCGACGCGGGCGACGTGGGGCACGGCTGTTCGACGCGGAACGGCGGGCAGGTGTCGTCAGAAATCAAGCCGGACCTGGAAGGGCTGACCAGAACGTACGGGGCGGCGGGCGCGATGCGCGTCCTTCGCACCGGGCTGAACGCCCACCGCTACCTGCGGGAGTTCGTGCGCGCGGAAGGGATCGCCTGCGACTACAACGTCTGCGGCCATTTCGTCGGTGCGCACCGGCTGGACCGGATGGCGGGGCTGGAGGCGTTCGGCGCGCTGCAGCGCAAGATCGGGACCGAGGCCGAGATCGTGCCGAAGGCGCGGGTCGGCGACTACATCGACAGCCCGCACTTCCACGGCGGGCTGCATCTGCCGGACTGGTCGAGCGTGCATCCCGGGCGGCTGGTGGCCGAGCTGGTCAGGCTCTGTCTGGCTGAGGGGGTGCGGATCGTGCCGCAGTGCCGTGCCGACCACATCGAGGACCACGGCGATCACATGTCCCTGACCGCGAACGGCAAGGCGATCTGCGCCGAGAACGTGGTGATGGGGACCGACGGCTACACCGATGGCGCTTCGAAATGGATGCGGCGGCGGATCGTGTCGCTCGCCTCGGTCGTGATGGCGACGAGGGCTATGCCGAAGGACGAGGTCGCGGCGCTTTATCCGCGCAACTCGATGATCTACGACACGCGGATGAATGTCAGCTACCACCGCGCCTCGCCCGATGGCGATCGGGTGGTGATGGGCACCGTGGTGCCGGTTGATCACGACCGCATGGCCGATTGCTATCCGCGCGCGCGGGGCAACATGCTGCGGGTTTTCCCGCAGTTGGAGAACGTGGCGCTGGAGCATGTGTGGTCGGGCTGGGTCGGGGCGACCTTCAACCACCTGCCGCAAGTCGGTCTGCGCGGTCGGATGGGCTATGCCATCGGCTATAACGGCACTGGCGTGGCGATGTCCGCCTATCTCGGTCGGGCGCTGGCCCGCAGGATGCTGGGCCAGCCGGGCGGCGAGACCGGGCTCGACCAGGTGAAGTTCGAGACGCGGCCGCTCTTTAACGGGCAGACGTGGTACCGCCGCCCGGTGCTGGCCTGGCACGACCTGAAGGACCGACTGCCGTCGCGCGGGGCGACCATCGGATGAGCGGGCGCTTCGACCTCATCGCGGTGGGCGACAACTGCATCGACCGGCTGACAGGCCGGATGCAGGCGGATCTGGTCGGCGGCAACGCGGTGAACGTCGCGGTGCAGGGCGCGCTGGCGGGGTTGCGCACGGCCTATGCCGGCGCGGTGGGGCCCGTGGGTGAAGCCGACGGCGACCGGGTGATCGCGGCGTTGATCGCGAACGGGGTCGACGTGGGCTGCGTGGAACGTGACGACCGCCCGACCTCCGTCACCGAATTGCGGGTGGACGACGACGGCGACCGGCACATCGTGGCTGAGGCGTTTGGCGCCTGCGAGGGCTGGGGCCCCTGCGCCCGCGGCATGACCAGACTGGAGGCCGCGCGGCACGTCCATATCGGCTGGCTGAACGACGGCGGCGCCACGCGGCGCGCGCTGGCGGCCGCCGGCGTGCCGGTGTCGCAGGATGTCAGCGTCAACGCGTTGACCCGGCGCGATATCGCGGCCGACGGCCTGACCCTCGCCTTCGCCTCGCTGCCCGAGGCTCACGCCGACTTGGCCGAGGCCCGCGTCGCCGAACTGGTAGTGGGCGGCGCGACCGCCGCCGTAGTCACGCTGGGCCGCCGCGGATCGCTCGCGCTGGTGGACGGCAGAATGCACCGCGCCAAGGCCGACCCCGTGGAGGCCACCGACACGACGGGCGCTGGCGACAGCTATATCGCCGGCTTCCTCGCCGCGCGCCTGACCGGCGCGGACATCACCGAGGCGATGGCGGCCGGCCATGCTCGCGCCGCCCGAACCTGCACCCATCCCGGAGGTTTCCCGCAGTAATTCCAAGGACTTGACGCCCGACCAACCCGAGCCGTTCCGGCTCGGGACCGGTTTTCCCTACCCTGAAGCAAGAAGAGGATACCATGAAAGACACGCTAACCACCGACGAACAGGTCGCCTCGGCCATCGCCGCGGCGAAAGCGCGCGATACCGTCAACGACATCTACTATGTCGCCTGCGGCGGGTCCTACGCGCTGATGCTGCCGAACCAATACGTGATGGACCGCGAGGCCACGAGCATCGCCGGCCACGCGCTGAACGCCGCCGAATTCAAGGCCCGCGCGCCGAAGCGGCTGGGCGAGAACTCTGTCGTAATCCTGTGCTCGCACAGCGGCAACACGCCCGAAACGGTCGAAGCGGCGAAGATCGCCCGTGCTGCCGGCGCGCTGACCATCGCGCTGACCAACGATCCGGGCAGCCCGCTGGATGAGGCATCGGAATACGTCGTCTACTACGAGCACGAGCCCAAGAAGATTAGCCCGAACCACTCGCCCGCCGTGCTGGCGCGGCTGTCCTTCGGCATCCTCAATGCGCGCGAGGGCAACGCCAAGGCCGCAAAGGTCGAAGCGGCGCTGAAGGCGCTGCCGCCGATCATGGACGCGGCGGTCGAGGCGCATGGCGACCGGATCGCGACATTCGCCGACTCGCACAAGCGCGAAGAGGTGATCTACACCATGGCGTCGGGCACCAATTATGCCACCGCCTATTCCTACGCGATCTGCATCTTCCAAGAGATGCAGTGGATCCACTCCGCCGCGATCCATTCGGGCGAGTATTTCCACGGGCCGTTCGAGATCACCGATTACGACGTGCCCTTCATTTTGCTGATGGGCCTTGGCGCCTCGCGGCCGATGGACGAGCGCGCGCTGGCCTTCGTGCAGACATACTCGGACAAGGTGACAGTGCTGGATTCGAAGGAACTGGGTCTGGGCGCCATCGACGCCGAGGTGGTGGAATATATCGAGCACATGGCCTTCAGCACCCTCCTGCGGGTCTATTCCGACAAGCTGGCGTTTTCGCGCGGCCACCCGCTGACCGTCCGCCGCTACATGTGGCAGATGGAGTACTGAGCGTGGCCCTGGGCAACGGCTCCGGGCTGGTGGGGATTGGCGACAATGTCGTCGATCTCTACCGCGACCGGTGCGTTTACTATCCCGGCGGCAACGCCTTGAACGTAGCGGTTCTGGCCCGGCGCTTCGGGCTGGCCGAGACGCAGTATGTCGGCATCCTGGGCAGCGACGCCGAGGGCACGCATGTGCGCAGGAGCCTCATGGCCGAGGGGCTGTCGGATGCTTGGCTGCGAGTCGCCGACGGGCCGAACGGCAAGGCGCAGGTCGACCACAACGCCGACGGGGAGCGCATCTTTGCCGGCAGTAACCACGGCGGCATCCGGCGCAAGGTAATGCTTCGGATGGATGACGAGGATTTCACTCTGATGGCGCGGCTGGGCCACGTCCATTCCAGCTGTTTCAGCTATATCGAGCCGGAACTGCCCCGCATCGCTGCGGCGGCGGAACGGCTGAGCTTCGATTTCTCGACCGAGCGCGACCCGTCCTACCTGCGGCAGGTCTGCCCGCATTTGGACATCGCGTTCCTGTCCGGCCAGGGGCTGGACGATACCGGCGTCGCCGCGTTGATCGCTGAGGTGCAGGCGGCCGGCGCGGTGCGGGCCTGCGTGACGCTGGGCGAGCGCGGGGCGGTCTGGGCGGATGGCGACGTGCGGATACCGCAGCCGGTCAGCGCGGCCAGGGTCGTGGACACGATGGGCGCCGGCGACGCCTTCATCGCCGGGTTTCTCTGCGCCAGCATCGGCGGGGCCGACACCCGGGCGGCACTGGCCCGGGCCGCCGACTGCGCGGCCGAATGCTGCGGATGGGCCGGCGCCTGGGGCCACCCAGCGAAAGCGGTCACCGTGGGGGCCTGA
>JAUHZL010000252.1 GCA_030425945.1 Alphaproteobacteria bacterium
TAGAAGCCCGCCCAGGGCTCGACGACGGTATCGATGTAGAGCACGCCCTGCTCGCGGCAGAAGCGCATCAGGTCGAGCGACGAGGTATCGACGCTCAGGTTCACGACGAAGCCGCGGCCGGGCTCGATCAGCCCGCCCAGCAGGTCGCGGTAGTTCTCGCGCGTCACCGCCTCCTGCACGTGGCGGTACTTGCGCTGGCCGAGAAAGGTATGCGCGTCGCTGCGCGGCTCGATCACCACCAGCTTGTCCGCGTCGAAATCGAAGTGCCGCTCGATCAGCGGGAGCGTGCCCTTGCCGATCGAGCCGAAGCCAATGAGGATGATCGGCCCGTCGATCCGGCCATAGGTCGGGTAGGTGGTCATGCGGAAACGTCCTTTTTCAGCGTTGACCGCAGCCCCTAGCGCATTGCACCCCGCAACGCCACCCGGCGGCCGGTCAGTAGAGCGACCCGGCCCCCGGCCCGTGCGACGGCAGCACCGTGACCGGCGCGTGGTGGCGCACGATCCCGGCGAGGTGGATCACGTCCTGGTCCAGCATCCGCACGCAGCCCGCCGAGACCGCCATGCCGAGATACTCCGGCTCGCAGGCCCCGTGGATGCGGTAGAGCGTGTCGCGCCCGTCCTGGAACAGGTAGAGCGCCCGCGCGCCCAGCGGGTTGTCCGGCCCGCCGGGCATCCCGCCGTTCGCCGCCGAATACGGCTCGTATTCCGGGTGGCGCGCGATCATCGTCGCGGGCGGGGTCCAGCGCGGCCAGGCCCGGGTGAACTGGACCTGCGCCTTGCCGTCCCAAGCGAAGCCCGCGGCGCCGACGCCCACGCCATAGCGCAGGGCGCGTCGCCCCTCCTGCATGAGGTAGAGATAGCCGTTGTCCGGATCGACGATGATCTCGCCCGGCACGGCGTCATAGGGCGGGGCATCGACCTCCTGCCGCCACAGGCGGGGATCGACGACGCCCGGCGGGATCGCGGGCACCGGGTGCGGCTCGTCGGTCAGCGCGGCGTAGAAGTCCGGCACCGGCGGCGGCGGCGCGACGGGCGCGGCGCGGGTGACCTCCGGCTCGGGCTTCACGCAGGCGCTCAGCGCGGCGGCCGAGGCCAGCGAGAGGAAATGGCGTCGTTGCATGGTCCTGCTCCTTCGCGGGACGGGGCTTCTGCGGCACCGGGCATCGCGGTTGGTGCCCGTCCTCGCAGACCCCGCACCGCGCGTGAAGACCCCGCACGTTCACGTTTCGGACAGCGATGCCCCGGCGCCACGCGAAAGGGCCGCCCCGAAGGACGGCCCCCGTAACAGCATCGCCAGACGGATCAGCCGTTCTTGGCGTAGTATTCGACGACGAGGTTCGGTTCCATGATCACCGCGTAGGGCACGTCGGCGAGGCTCGGAACGCGCACGAAGGTCGCGGTCATCTTCGAGTGGTCGGCGTCGACGTAATCCGGCACGTCGCGCTCGGCCAGCTGCACGGCTTCCAGCAGGACGCCCATTTGCTTCGACTTCTCGCGGACCTCGATGACGTCGCCTTCCTTCACGCGGTAGGACGGGATGTTCACGCGGCGGCCATTCACCATGACATGGCCATGGTTCACGAACTGGCGTGCGGCGAACATGGTCGGCACGAACTTGGCGCGGTAGACCACGGCGTCGAGGCGGCGCTCGAGCAGGCCGATCAGGTTCTCACCGGTGTCGCCCTTCACGCGGGCGGCGTCCGAGTAGATGCGCTTGAACTGCTTCTCGGTCAGGTCGCCGTAGTAGCCCTTGAGCTTCTGCTTGGCGCGCAGCTGCAGACCGAAGTCCGACAGCTTCGACTTCCGGCGCTGGCCGTGCTGGCCCGGGCCGTACTCGCGCTTGTTCACCGGGGACTTCGGACGACCCCAGATGTTTTCGCCCATGCGGCGGTCGATCTTGTACTTGGCAGAGGTGCGTTTGGTCACCGTCTGATCTCCTTCTGCGGCACCACCCCGGAGGGCGGCTGTGAAGGGCGTTGTCCTTTGGGCGAAGCCCCGACAGGCATCCCCTTGCGGGGGCCACCAACACCAATGAAAACGCCGTCCCGAAGGACGGCGATGGGGGCCTCTAGCCGGGGCACGGAGGGGAGTCAAGGGCGGGGCGTGCCGGGACAGGCTCCCTACCCCGGCACGCCCCCGGCATGGGCCAGCAGCGCGACGCCCGCCCGGTCGAGGCAGAGCCGCGCATGCGGGCCGTAGAAGCGCCCGCCGCCCGCAAGCTCGGGACGGGTCCTGAGCAGGTCGCGGCGCGTCGTGCCGTCGAGCCGGTCGAGGTCCATGTCGCCGGGATGCAGGCTTTCGCAGGGCAGGCCGTTCGCCTCGATCACCGCGTGGCGCGGCAACATCAGGTGGACATAGGTCATCTCGCGCACCCGGTGGTCGACATGCACCGCGCCGTCGTTGACGAGGTCGCGCGCGGCGACCAGCACTTCCGGCTCGCCGAAGAGCGCGCGCGCCATCGGCCCGGCCAGCAGGACCCGGTGGTCGGGCGAGACCAGCAGGTCCCCGCCGGGCCGCCCGGCCCCCAGCGCATCGCCGCGCAGGCGCACCGGCCGCAGGCCCGGCAGCGCCCGCAGGCGCGGCGCGCTGAGCTGCGAGGTCCCGACCCAGTCGACCGGCTGCGCCCCGTCGTCGCGGGTCTGCACCAGGTCGCCCGGCCGGAGGGCCTCGATCGCCACCTCGCCCCGCGGTGTCGCGATGCGGGTGCCCGGCGCGAAGCAGACAACGCCCCCCGACAGCGGGCCGCCCGCGCGCGTCGGCAGCGCGACGGCGGTGGGAAAGAGGTCGGTGTCCGGTGGCGGCAGGCAGTCGAGGAACGCCAGCAGCGGCCCGTGCCGCCCGGCCTCCGGCACGAGGATCGCGGTATAGAGCCGCCGTCCGTCGGTCAGTTGCAGATGTGCCTCCGGGGCATCGTCGCCGTCCGGCTCGGCCTCGGCCGCCTCCGGACCGACGCGCGGGACGAGGCCCGGGGCCTCCTCCGCCAGCGCGCTGCCGATGCTGCCCAGCAGGCGCGCGGCGGTGCGCCGGGCCCGGCGGCGCGGCGCGGGCTGGGCGAGGCTGAGCAGGCCCTGCGGCCCGTCGAGCCGCAGCGCCTCGCCGGACCAGCGCCAGACCATCGCCTCGGCCAGCGCCTCGGGCAGCGGATCGGCCACGCCGTCCACCTCGGTCGCGCGCCACGGGATGGCGAACAGGCCCTCGATCCGCGTCAGACTGGTCATCGCTGCCTCCTTCGTCCGGCCCCCTCGGGCCCGGCACGTCCATCTCGATCCGGTTGGCAGCAGATCGGGGCGCGCCACACACAAACCGCGCACCCCTCCGAAAGACGGTAAAGCAATGCGGCCCCTGCGCCAATCCCCCTCTCTGGACAACCGGCAGGACCGCGGCCAATGTCGCGCCCGATGACCCAGACCGCCGCCCCCTCCCCCGGTGCGCCCCGCCTGAAGCCCGTGCGCCGCCTGCGCCTCGGCGCACCGCTGCGCGGGCTGGCGCTGGCCGTCGCCGCGACCTGCCTCCTGCCGATGGTGGCGGTGGCGATTGCCGCCCTGACCGGCGGCGCGGACACGCTGGCGCACCTGCTCGACACCACCCTGCCCCGCACCACGGCGAATACCGCGTTGCTGGTCACGCTGGTCGCGCTCGGCACCGGGGCACTGGGAACCGGCTGCGCCTGGCTCGTGACGATGTGCCGGTTCCCCGGGGCGCGGCTCTTCGAGATCACGCTGGCCCTGCCGCTGGCCTTCCCGGCCTACGTGCTGGCCTATGCCTATACCGACCTGCTGGATCACCCCGGCCCGGTCCAGACGCTGCTGCGCGAGGTCACCGGCTGGGGTCCGCGCGACTACTGGTTCCCGGAAATCCGGTCGCTAGGCGGCGCGGCGGTGATGCTGGTCCTCGTGCTCTACCCGTATGTCTACCTGCTGGCGCGCGCCGCCTTCCTGCAACAGAGCGCGACGACCTTCCTCGCGGCGCGCACGCTGGGACAGGGCACGCTTTCCACCTTTCTGCGGGTGAACCTGCCGCTGGCCCGCCCGGCGATCGTCGGCGGCGTGCTGCTGGCGATCATGGAGACCATCGCCGACTTCGGCACCGTCTCGTATTTCGGCGTGCAGACTTACGCGACCGGTATCTACCAGAGCTGGTTCGCGATGGCCGACCGGGCCGCCGCCGCGCAACTGGCGCTGGGGCTCCTGGCCTTCGCCCTGCTCATCGCGCTGCTCGAGCGCCGCCAGCGCGGGCAGGCGCGGCAGTTCGGACGCGGCTCGCGGTTCGAGGCGCTGCCGCCGATCCCGCTGACCGGGGCGCGCGGCCTCGCTGCGACGCTGGCCTGCGCGCTGCCGGTGGTGCTCGGCTTCGTGCTGCCGGTGATCCTGCTGGCAACGATGGCCGTCGGCTCGGGGCAGGACCTGCTGTCGCCGCGCTACCTGCGCTTCATCGGCAATTCGCTGACACTGGCCGGGACCGCCGCGCTGGTCACCGTGGGTGCCGCGGTGCTGCTGGGCTTCACCGCCCGCCTTCAGCCCGGGCCCGCCGCGAAGGCCGCGCGCGAGATCGCCCGGATCGGCTATGCCGTGCCCGGCGGAGTGATCGCGGTCGGCCTGCTGGTGCCCTTCGCGGCCTTCGACAACGCTGTCGACGCCTGGATGCGGGCGACCTTCGACATCTCGACCGGGCTGCTGCTGACCGGCTCGATCTGGCTGCTGGTAGCGGCCTACATGGTGCGCTTCCTCGCCGCTGCGCTGAACACTTGGGAGGCGGGGCTGGCGACGATCAACCCGCACCTCGACGCGGTGACCCGGACGCTGGGCCGCAGCCCCTTCGCCATGCTGCGCGCGGTGCACCTGCCGATCCTGACCCCCTCGATCCTGACCGCCGGGCTGATCGTCTTCATCGACGTGATGAAGGAAC
>JAUHZL010000253.1 GCA_030425945.1 Alphaproteobacteria bacterium
CAGCACGACGGCCCGCGCCCACGGATGATCGTCGGTCAGCGTGACATGGATCACCGCCTTGTGGCCGGGCGGGGTCATCGCGGCCAGGCGCTCGGCGGCCCAGCCGGTCAGCACCATCGTCGGCTGCCCGCTGCGCAGGTTCACCACCGCCATGTCGCGCCACGCGATGCCCATCCGCAGCCCGGTGCCGAGCGCCTTGGAACAGGCCTCCTTGGCCGCCCAGCGCTTGGCGTAGGTCGCGACCGTTTCCTTGCGCCGCTCGGCCTTGCGCTGCTCGGTCTCGGTGAAGACGCGGTTGCGGAAGCGGTTCCCGAACCGGTCGAGCGTACGCCCGATCCGCTCGATGTTGGCAAGGTCCGTGCCGATGCCGAGGATCATCCGCGGGGCCCGCCGTCAGTCGACCGGGAAGATCGTCGTGCCGACCTCGCCGGTCGCCTGGTTCAGCGTGACGCGCAGACCGACGGTCTGGAAGTCACCGGTGTCCGACACCAGCACCACCACCGGCAGGGTCCAGATCAGGCCGACGGCCGGGTCATAGGACGCGTCGAGCTCCGAGAACATCATCCCCGCAAAGCCGAGACCGCCACGCCCGCCGACGATGCGGCACTGGCGGTCGCCCAGTTCGCTGTAGGGGGGCGACAGGATCAGCAGGTGGAACGCACCCGCGGCGGGCTCCAGCGTATCGAGGACCGCCAGCCGCACGGCCCCGTTGGCGAAGGTGCGCGTGTTCTCGTCCCACGGCTCGGCCAGGTTGCGTGCAGCGCCGACCCAGCCGTCGCAGTCGCTCACGCTCTGCGCCGCCCCGAGCGTGGGCAGCAGGGCAAGGCCCAGTGCGAAGGCAGCCGCGCGGATCATGCCGCCGCCCCGGCGCGAGCCGCCTCCATCAGGCGGCGCATCTCGGCGATGGCAGGTCCGAGGCCCCGGAAGATCGCCTCGCCGATCAGGAAATGGCCGATGTTCAGCTCGACGACCTGCGGCAGGGCCGCGATGGGGCCGACGCTGTCATAGGTCAGGCCGTGCCCGGCATGCACCTCGAGGCCCAGCGAGTCGGCAAAGGCCGCCATCTCGGTCAGTGCACCCAGATCGCGCGCTGCATCCTCGGCGCGTCCTTCGGCAACCGCATCGCAATAGGCCCCTGTGTGCAGCTCGATCACCTGCGCGCCGATGCGATGCGCCGCCTCGATCTGCCGCCGGTCGGCCGCGATGAAGATCGACACCCGGCACCCGGCCTCGCGCAGCGGCGCGATGAAATGCGCCAGCCGGTTCTCTTCGCGCGCAACTTCAAGGCCGCCCTCGGTGGTGCGCTCCTCGCGGCGCTCGGGCACGATGCAGACGGCATGCGGGCGGTGCCGGAGGGCAATCGCCTGCATTTCCGCAGTCGCTGCCATCTCGAAATTGAGCGGCAGCGTCAGCTCGGCCATCAGGTGCTCGATGTCGGCATCCGAGATGTGCCTGCGATCCTCGCGCAGGTGAGCGGTGATCCCGTCCGCCCCGGCCTCTTCCGCCAGCCTGGCGGCCCGGACCGGGTCGGGCACGGCACCGCCACGCGCGTTTCGCACGGTGGCGACATGGTCGATGTTCACGCCGAGGCGCAGAACTCTCGCGGGGGAACCGTCAGGGGACATGGGGCGCGCTCCGTAGCAGGTCTGTGCCAGACCTAGGGCATATCCGGCCCACCGTCAGCCCCGATCGCCGGTTTTCGCCGCAGCTTCTTCAACCGCGCCTTGGCCCGGCCTTCGCGGCGGTTCTGGTAGGCGATCAGCACCGGCAGCGAGAGGTAATAGCACACCACGCCCGCCGTGATGCCGGGCACGATGCCACCCACGAGATAGGGCAGGAACAGGTCGAAGAAGAAGTCCTGCAGGTTGCCCCACTGGGTCGGCGCGGGGGTGAAGATGGCGATGATGTTGTTCCAGATGTCGCTGGCGGCACCGGCGAAGTTCTCGAGCACCCCCTTGTGGTCCTCGGGACGCCACCCATGCCCCAGAAGGCTGTGCCCGATCCCGAGCGACAGCGCCGCGATGAAGGGGAAGGTCAGCGGATTGCCGATGAAGGTGGCGAGCAGCGCCGCGAGGATATTGGCCCGCAGCACCCAGGCGACCGCAGCGGCGGCAAGGAAGTGGAACCCGAAGAGCGGCGTGAAGCTGACGAAGACACCGGCGAAGATCCCGCGCGCGACGCGATGCGGCGGGTCAGGCAGACGACGCAGCCGGTGGCGAACATAGGTGAAGGCACGCGTCCACCCGCCCCGAGGCCAGAACGCCTCCTGGATCATGCGCCAGATCGGCCGCCGGTCCCGCCTCTTGAAGACCACGCTGCCCCTTTCCGTTTCGCCCGGCCTCAGACCGGGGCGCGGCTTGTGTCCTTGTAACGCGCCAGTTCGGCGACATCGCTGTCCGCCTGAACCGCTGTCATCACCCGGTGCAGATGCTCGACGTCGCGCACCTCCACGGTGACGAGCAGCCGGTAGAAGTCAGGCTTGGTATCGACGAACTTCAGGTCCGAGATATTGGCGCGCTGCTCGCCGATCAATGTGCAGATTCGTCCCAGCACACCCGGATCGTTGCCGATCGTCACGTTGACCGTCACGGCATGAACCGCCGCGTGCTTGCCGGGCTGCCAGTGCAGGTCCACCCAGCGCGACGGCGTGCTTTCGAATTCCGCCAGCGAGTCGCAGTCGATCGTGTGGACCACGACGCCCTGCCCCCGGTAGGTGATGCCGACGATCCGCTCGCCCGGCACCGGCTGGCAACACTCGCCCCGACGGTAGTGCTGGTTCGGATCGAGGCCGAGCACCGCCCGATCCGCGTCGATCACTTCGCCTTCCTGCCCGGTCAGATCGGGATAGAGCGCGTGCAGGACGGCCCCCGTCGTCAGCTCGGCCGAGCCCAGACGTTCGAGGAGCGTGCTGCGGTCACCCGCCCCCAGCATGGTCGCCGCGGTCTGGAGCGCCTTGTCGGTGGCGCGTTTGCCGACATGCTCGAACGCCTGCCGCGCCAGTTCGTGCCCGAGCTTGATGAAGCGGGCCCGGTCTTCCTCGCGCAGGCTGCGCCGGATCGCGGCCTTGGCCCGACCTGTCGTGACGATATCGAGCCACGTCGCCTGCGGCCGCTGGCCCTCGGCCGTGATGATCTCGACCGACTGGCCGTTGCGGAGCCGGGTCCAGAGCGGGACGCGGACGCCGTCCACCTTGGCGCTGACGCAACTGTCGCCGATCCTCGTGTGGATCGCGTAGGCGTAATCGAGCGGCGTCGCCCCCTTCGGCAGCTTCACCACCTCGCCCTTGGGCGTGAAGCAGAACACCTGGTCCGAGTACATCTCGAGTTTCACGTGCTCGAGGAACTCCTCGTGATCGCCGGCCTCGTCGATGCGGTCGGCGACGCTGGCCAGCCACTCGGCCGGGTCGACGGCGAAGGGGTTCTGCACCTTGATCCCGTCGCGGTAGGCCCAGTGGGCGGCGACACCGGATTCGGCGACCTCGTGCATCTGCCGGGTCCGGATCTGGATCTCGACCCGTTTGCCGTCGCGGCCCGAGACGGTGGTATGGATCGACCGGTAGCCGTTGGACTTGGGCTGGCTGATGTAATCCTTGAACCGCCCGGGGACGGCCCGCCAGCGCTGGTGGACAGCCCCGAGGACGGCGTAGCAGTCATCCTCGGTCTCGGTGATCACGCGGAAACCGTAGATGTCAGAGAGCCGGGAGAAGCTCTCCTCCTTCTGCTCCATCTTGCGCCAGATCGAGTAGGGCTTCTTGGCCCGCCCATAGACGGTGGCCGCGATGTCCTTTGCCGCGAGTTCCTTCTCGATGTCGGTCGAGATCTTCCGGATCACGTCGCCCGACTCGCGCTGGAGCGCCACGAAGCGGCGCATGATCGACGAGCGCGCCTCCGGGTTCAGCACCCGGAACGAGAGGTCCTCGAGTTCCTCGCGCATCCACTGCATCCCCATGCGGCCGGCCAGCGGCGCATAGATCTCCATCGTCTCGCGCGCCTTCTTGACCTGCTTGTCGGGGCGCATGTGGCGGATGGTGCGCATGTTGTGCAGCCGGTCGCCCAGCTTCACGAGGATCACGCGGATGTCCTTCGACATCGCGATGAACAGCTTGCGGAAGTTCTCGGCCTGCTTGGTCTCGTGGCTGGACAGCTGCAGGTTGGTCAGGTTGGTGACGCCGTTGACCAGTTCCGCGACCTCGGGTCCGAATTTCTCGCGGATGTCGGAGTAGGTCGAGCCGGTGTCTTCCAGCGTGTCGTGCAGGAGCGCGGTGATCAGCGTCGCATCGTCGAGCCGCTGCTCGCTGAGGATCGCGGCAACGGCGACGGGGTGCGTGAAGTAATCCTCGCCCGAGTGCCGCTTCTGACCTTCATGCGCCCGGCGGCCATAGTGATAGGCCGCCGCGATCTTGTCGAAGTCTGCGTTCGGATTGTAGGCGCGAACGAGCGTCAGAAGATCCTGAAGGTCGATCATGCTCGCGCGCGGGCTCCGGGAACGGGCGTCAGCCCTGACCCTGCGCCTCCATCAGCGCGCGGAGCATCTTTTCCTCGTTGAGGTCGTCTTCCGCCGGACGATCGGCCGAGCTGCCTTCCATGAGCAGCGCCATGCTGTCCTCTTCCGGCTCGTCGACCTCGATCTGGGTCTGGTGGCTCTCGATCATCCGCTCGCGCAGGGCGTCGGCCGACTGGGTCTCTTCGGCGATCTCGCGCAGGCTCACGACCGGGTTCTTGTCGTTGTCGCGGTCGATGGTCAGCGAGCTGCCCGACGCGATCTCGCGCGCCCGGTGCGCTGCCAGCAGAACCAGCTCGAACCGGTTCGGGACCTTGTCAACGCAATCTTCGACCGTCACGCGGGCCATGAGCTTCTCCAGTCCGTTCTTGGATTGAGGCCCTGC
>JAUHZL010000254.1 GCA_030425945.1 Alphaproteobacteria bacterium
TGCATCGAGGCGACCGAAGCCTTCGCCAAGGCGGGCTACCCGATGTGCGAGGCGCTGCTGATCGTCGAGGTCGAGGGCAGCCCGGCCGAGATCGACATGCAGCTCGGCCTGATCAAGCAGATCGCGCTGCGCCACAACCCGGTGGAGCTGCGCGAGAGCCAGTCCGAGGACGAGTCGAAGAAGATCTGGCTCGGGCGGAAGTCGGCCTTCGGCGCGATGGGGCAGATCAACGACTACATGTGCCTCGACGGCACGATCCCGGTCAGCGAACTGCCGCGCGTGCTGGGCGGCATCAAGGAGCTGTCGAAAAAATACGGCCTCGACGTCGCCAACGTGTTTCATGCCGGGGACGGCAACATGCATCCGCTGATCCTGTTCGATGCCAACAAGCCGGGCGACCTGGAGCTGTGCGAGGCGATGGGCGCGGACATCCTGAAGCTCTGCGTCGAGGTCGGCGGCTGCCTGACCGGCGAGCATGGCGTGGGGATCGAGAAGCGCGACCTGATGCACGCCCAGTTCACCGAGGGCGACATGGAAGCCCAGCTCAGGGTCAAGGACGTCTTCGACCCGGCGTGGCTGCTGAACCCGGCCAAGGTGTTCCCGCTGACCGTCACGGCCTCGCGCCGGGAGCCGGCCGCCGCGGCGGCCTGAGACCGCGGACCGGGGCTCTGCCCCGGACCCCGGAGTATTTATTGCCAAGAAGAAGAGGGGTGCGGCGATGCTGGCACCGAGCACCGAAGCCGAGCTGAGCGCGGTCCTGCGCGACGCGACCGGCCCGTTCGAGATCGTCGGCGGCGGCACCCGGCCGGTCGGCGCGCCGGTGGCGGCGACACCGCTGTCGACCGCCGGGTTCGCGGGCATCCGCCTTTACGAGCCGGGCGCGCTGACGCTGGTCGCCGGGGCGGGAACTCCGCTGGCCGAGATCGACGCCGCCCTCGCCGTGGGCAACCAGCGCCTGCCCTTCGAGCCGATGGATCACCGCGGGCTGCTCGGGACCGAAGGGGAGCCGACCATCGGCGGCGTGGTCGCCGCCAATGTCAGCGGGCCGCGCCGGATCCAGGTCGGCGCCTGCCGCGACAGCCTGATCGGGGTCCGCTTCGTGGACGGGCGCGGCGAGATCATCAAGAACGGCGGCCGGGTGATGAAGAACGTCACCGGCTACGATCTGGTGAAGCTGCTGGCGGGCTCGCACGGCACGCTGGGGGTGCTGACCGAGGTCGCCTTCAAGGTGCTGCCGCGGCCCGATGCGACCGGCGTCGTGCTGATCGAGGGCCTGGGCGACGCGCGCGCGGTCGAGGCGCTGGCGATGGCGCTGGGCTCGCCCTTCGAGGTGTCGGGGGCGGCACATGTCTGCGCGGGGGTGGATGGGCCGCCGGTCACCATGCTGCGGGTCGAGGGGTTCGCCGAGCAGGTGGACTACAGGACGGCGAAGCTGCAGGCGCTGCTGGCGGAGTTCGGGCCGAGCACGGTCGAGACCGACCCGGTCCGCACCGCCGAGGGCTGGGCCTGGATCCGCGACGCGGCCCCGTTCCACGGCACCGAGGGCGACGTGTGGCGGCTGTCGCTGAAGCCCTCGGACGCGCCCGCGCTGGTGGCGAAGCTGAACGCCGACCGTGTGCTTTACGACTGGGGCGGCGGGCTGGTGTGGGCCGAACTGCCGCCCGGCACCGATGCGCGGGCCCGGCTCGGCCGGTTCGACGGCCATGCCACGCTGGTGCGGGCCAGTGCCGAGACCCGCGCCCGCCTGCCGGTGTTCCAGCCGGAGCCCGCGCCGCTGGCGGCGATCACCCAAGGCCTGCGCGCGCAGTTCGATCCGCGCGGCCTGCTGAACCCCGGACGGATGGGATAGCCCGATGCAGACCACCTTCACGCCCGAGCAACTGAAAGCGCCCGCGATCCAGCGCTCGAACGAGATCCTGCGGACCTGTGTCCATTGCGGGTTCTGCACCGCCACCTGCCCGACCTACCAGGTGCTGGGCGACGAGCTCGATAGCCCGCGCGGCCGGATCTACCTGATCAAGGACATGCTGGAGAAGGGCCGCCCTGCGGACGAGAAGACGGTCAAGCACATCGACCGCTGCCTGTCCTGCCTCGCCTGCATGAGCACCTGTCCCTCGGGCGTGCATTACATGCACCTCGTCGATCATGCCCGCGAGTATATCGAGCAGACCTACCGGCGGCCGTTCTCGGACCGGGCGCTGCGCTGGATCCTCGCGCGCATCCTGCCCTATCCGATGCGGTTCCGGGTCGCGCTGCTGGGTGCCAAGATCGGGCGGCCCTTCGCCCGGCTGATGCCCGACGCCCGGCTGCGGGCGATGCTGGAAATGGCGCCGAAGCGGATTCCGCCGGTCAGCCGCAACGACGATCCCCAAGTGTTCCCGGCCAGCGCGCCGCGCCGCAAGCGGGTCGCGCTGATGACCGGCTGTGCGCAGCGGGCGCTGAACACCGACATCAACGACGCGACCATCCGCCTGCTGCGGCGGCTGGGCTGTGACGTGGTGATCGCGGAGGGGCAGGGCTGCTGCGGGGCACTGACCCATCACATGGGCAAGACCTCGGAGAGCCATGCGACCGCGGCGAAGAACATCCGCGCCTGGGTGCGCGAGATGGACGGCGCGGGGCTGGACGCGATCGTCATCAACACGTCGGGCTGCGGCACCACGGTCAAGGACTACGGTCACATGTTCCGGACCGAGGCGCTGGCGGCGGACGCGGCGCGCGTCTCGGCCATCGCGATGGACATCTCGGAGCTGCTGAGCACGCTGACGCTGCCCGAGACCGGGCCGCAGCGGCTGAAGGTGGCCTATCACGCGGCCTGCTCGTTGCAGCACGGCCAGCAGATCAAGACCGCGCCCAAGGACCTGCTGAAGGCGGCGGGCTTCAAGGTGGTCGAACCGGCCGACAGCCACCTGTGCTGCGGGTCGGCGGGGACCTACAACCTGATGCAGCCCGAGATCTCGAAACAGCTGAAGGCGCGCAAGGTCGAGACGCTGGAGGCGACGAAGCCCGACGTGATCGCGGCGGGCAATATCGGCTGCATGATGCAGATCGGCTCGGGGACCGGGGTGCCGGTGGTGCACACGGTGGAACTGCTCGACTGGGCGACGGGCGGGCCGGTGCCGCGCGCGCTGGTGGAGGCCGGGCTGGAAACAGCCTGAGCCGTGCCCAACTTTCGCCCAGCCCCCGGGTCACCCTGATGCGCATGAGCCTGCTGCCGTCTGCCCGCACCCTGGTGCTGTTCGTGATCCTCGTGCTTGCCGCGTTGCGCGGTGGCGCGGGGCATGCCCAGACCCCGCTGATCGCCCTCGACACCACCGATGCGGGGCGCGATTTCGCGGCGGTCGGGCGGCTCGACCTCGACGGGCGGGGGTTCTGCACGGCGACGCTGGTGGCCGAGGACCTGGTGCTGACGGCCGCGCATTGCCTCTTCGACCGGCGCAGTGGGGCGCGCCTGCCGCTGGCCGGGCTGACCTTCATGCCGGGCTTTCGCAACGGCAGCGCCGCGGCCTATCGCGCGGTGCGCCGGGCGGCGGTCGATCCGCGCTACCGGCTGCGCGACCCCGATCCCGTCACGCGGGTCGGCGCGGACCTCGCGCTGCTGGAGTTGAGCCAGCCGATCCGGGTGGCGGGGATCGCGCCGCTGGGCGTGGCCGAGCGGACGCCGGGGCTGACCGATGTCTCGGTGGTGTCCTACGCCCGCGAGCGTGAACAGGCGCCGTCGCTGGAGCGGTCCTGTTCCGTGCTGACCGAGGAGGAGCGCGCGCAGGTGCTGTCCTGTGACGTCGACTTCGGGGCCTCCGGCGCGCCGGTGTTCCGGAGCCTTGGCGGGGTGCCGGAACTGGTGGCCGTCGTTTCGGCCAAGGCGGTCTGGGAGGGGCGGCGCGTGGCGCTCGCCAGCCGGATCGAGGACCGGGTTGGGCGGCTGGCCGACCTGCTGGCCCCCGACGGACCCGAGCCGGGCCGGGTGATGGCGGGCAGTGCCGTCGGCCCCTCGGGCCGGGTGATGCAGGGCGGCAGCGCGGTCAAGTTCCTGCGCCCCTGACCCGCGTCCGGCGGGGTCTTGAAAGCGAAAAGCGCTGTTCCTAACTCAGCAATGTCGCGGGGCCCATGACGGGGCCGCGGCACCTGACAGGGTCGCCCCGGACGGGGGGCCCGAACCGACACGCAACCATCGCTTCCCAGGAGGATGACCCATGCGTCACATCGACATGACCCCGCTCTACCGTGCCACCGTCGGCTTCGACCGCTTCGCCGAGATCGTCGACAGCCTGCTCGCCAGCGACATCCCGAGCCAGAGCGGCTACCCGCCCTTCAACATCGAGAAGACCGCCGAGGACCGCTACCGGATCTCCATCGCGGCCGCCGGCTTCACCGAGGACGACCTGACCGTCGAGGTGAAGGAGAACACCCTCTTCGTGACCGCGAAGAAGGCCGACGGCGACGAGGAGCGCACCTTCCTGCACCGCGGCATCGCCGAGCGCAGCTTCGAGAAGCGCTTCACGCTGGCCGACCATGTCCGCGTCGAAGGCGCGCGGCTGGAGAACGGCCTGCTCGACATCGACCTGAAGCGCGAGGTGCCCGAGGCCCTGAAGCCGCGCCGGATCGAGATCAGCGGCCCGAAGACCCTCGACGTGAAGGCCGTCGAGGCCCGGACCGCCGCCTGAGCGGCCTGACAGACCGACAAGCCCGTTTTTCCTCCGAGAACGGCAAAGGCGCGCCCGAGGGCGCGCCTTTTTCCTGTCCGGTGTCTGCCGGGGTCTCATACCAACGGCCTTAGGCTTTGACCGTTTTGGCGTATTCTCGGGTGGTAATCGAGCGGACGGTGGCGGTGTCGTTGGCGAAGAAATTCCAAGCGTCG
>JAUHZL010000255.1 GCA_030425945.1 Alphaproteobacteria bacterium
TCAAACGGCCCCGGAAGGGCCCGGCATCGGTCAGCGCGCACCCTATGCGGGGCGTGCGGCGGGTGCAAGGCGGGGCGGCCTCGGTCCGGGACATAGGGACAGCCGGTCGCGGCGGGAAGGGGCAGGGGGGCAAAACCGGCCCCGGTGCGACGTCGGTGCGACGTCGGTCTCACGTCGGTATCGTGTCGGTGCGACGTCGGTGCGGGGCCGGTGCGCGGCGCCCGGCCCCGCCGTCCGGCTCAGGGCTTCACGTAGGCGTAGCCCTGTTCCTGCAGCTCGATCAGGCGCACCACGCCCGAGGGCGTCATCTCGACCCCGTCGAGCAGCGCCAGCTCGGTGCCCGCCGCCTCGGACATCTTCCTGTGGGTGTTGCCGCAGGCCGACAGCGTCAGCGCGTCGCCCATCTCCAGCGTCATCGTCGCCAGCCGGTCCGCGACCGGGCTGCGGCCTTCGAGCAGCATGGTCAGGCCGGGGCCGTAGGTGACGATCTCGATCACCACCTCCTCGCCCTTGGAGGCGTAGTAGCTGCGCACGTTGGCGGCATTGTTGAGGGTCAGGTTCATCACCTGCGCATCGCCTTCGTCGACATGGAACGCGATGTGATGGGTCTCGCCCGCGAGCGCGACAGAGGCCGCAACGCTGAACGCCGCCGCCCCGATCAGGGTCCTGATGGTCATGGTCTCTCCTCCCGTGTCCCGGCGAAGTCCGGGGGAGGCAGGATAGGACGGAAAGACATATTCACATAGCAGAATTTCTGCGGGCGTCGGGCGCGTCGCGCATCCGGTCCCAGGAGACAAAGGTTGCCCTTGGGAAAGATGCGGCCGGGGTATGTGCACCGCCTGCCACCGCCCCCCTGAGTCTCGCCCTAACCCCCCGCAACCTCCCCGCCGACACCCTCGCCCGCTACGCGGTCGGAGCGGGGGCGGGCGTCGAGGAACTCGTCGATGATCGCGCTCATCAGTTCGGTCTTCGAGCCGACCCCGATCTTGCGGAAGATCGACGTGGACTGCGCCTTGATGGTGCCCTGGGCGGTGTTGCGGGCGGCGGCGATCTCGGCGCCGCTCAGGCCGCGGATGATCAGCAGGGTCACGTCGCGCTCGGCCGCCGTCAGGCCCCACTCGTCGAACTTCTCGCGCAGCACCGCGTCGAAGTTGCCGCGCAGCATCTGGATGGTCTCCTTGCTGCGGGCGGCCTCGGCGCGGGACAGGCGCAGGTAGGCGCGCAGGGTGAGCGCGGCGTAGGACAGGCCGCCCACGGCAAGGATCTCGAAGACCAGGTGGACCAGTTCGGAGGCGCCGTAGGGGGTGCGCGACAGGACGTGCTCGACGATGTCGATGCCCACGTCGATCACGAAGAACGCCATGCAGCCGAGCAGCAGCGCCATCCCGAGGACCACCGCGTTGCGGCTGAGCGCGCGCGGCGGGACCTGCGACATTCCCTGCGGTGTATCCATGGTTTCGACCCCCTCCGGACATCGTATGACTTTGGTTTATTCGCGCCAGGGCCCCTGTTTGCAAGCCAAAGTGCAATGGAGGGCCGGCGGTTTGCCCTGCATCTTTGCCGCATCGACGCACCGGGGCCGGTCGGCCTCGGCGGGTCAGTCCCCGGTGCCGATCCGCACCCCGATCCGAAAGGAAAGATGACGATGACGCTCAAGATGACCTCCGCCCTGCTGTCGCTCGCGCTGATGGCGGGCCCGGCCCTCGCCCAGGATTTCGTGGACGCCAAGATCCAGGAGCTTTTCGCGCAGGGTTACACCCACTTCGAGGTGTCGCGCGGCCTGAACGGCACCGAGATCAACGCCTACGGCGCCAACAACACCAAGCTGGAGGTGCAGATCTCGAACACCGACGGCACCGTGCTGAGCCAGCGCACCGAGGTCGCCACCCAGGCCGACTTCGACCGCAGCATCGCCGAGATTTCGCAGGCCAGCGGCAACGTTCTGCAGGAGCAGGACGACGACCTGTACGAGCGGTCGGGCACCGGCGACCGCGGCGGCTACGACGACGACCGCGGCGGCTACGACGACGGCGGTTCGGACGACAACGACCACGGCGGCAGCGACGACCACGGCGGGTCCGACGACCACGGCGGCAGCGATGACAGCGACCACGGCGGCAGCGACGACCACGACGACGACGACTGATCGCCCCGGAACGGTTCGGCGCGCGGGGCAGGATCCGCGTGCCGGGCCCGGCGGGGGGCGTGGCCCCGGTCGGAACGGTCGCTCGTCCGGCCGGGCCGCGTTCCCCCGCCCCCTTCCCCTGTCGCGCGCAATCCGGCATAGGACGCCCGAGCCACCCGAGTGACCGGAGATCCCTGCCATGCACGACATCCGCTACATCCGCGACCATCCCGCCGCCTTCGACGCGGCCATGTCCCGGCGCGGGCTGTCGGGGGTTTCGGCCGATGTGCTGGCCCTCGACGAGCGCCGCCGCGCGCTGATCCACGCCGCCGAGACCGCGCAGGCCGAGCAGAACGCGGCCTCGAAGCAGGTCGGCGCGGCCAAGGCCAGGGGCGACGAGGCCGAGTTCGAGCGCCTGCGCGCGCTGGTGGCCGAGAAAAAGGCCGACATCGCCCGCCTGCAGGACGAGGCGCGCGCCGAGGACCAGGCGCTGACCGACCTGCTGATGGGCCTGCCGAACCTGCCGCACGACGACATCCCCGACGGCGCGGACGAGCACGACAACGTCGAGATCCGCCGCTGGGGCACCCCGCGCGCGTTCGACTTCGCGCCGGTCGAGCACTACCAGCTTCCCGCGGCCCGGGGCCTCGATTTCGAGACCGCCGCCAAGCTGTCGGGCGCGCGCTTCGTCGTGCTCTCGGGCGCGATGGCGCGGCTGCACCGGGCGCTGGCGCAGTTCATGCTGGACCTGCACACCACCGAGCACGGGCTGACCGAGATGATCACGCCGGTGCTGGTGCGCGACGCCGCGATGTATGGCACCAACCAGCTGCCGAAGTTTGCCGAGGACAGCTACCAGACCACCAACGGCTGGTGGCTGATCCCGACCTCCGAGGTCACGCTGACCAACACGGCGGCAGGCGACGTGCTGGACGAGGCCGCGCTGCCGATCAGGATGACCGCGCACACCCAGTGCTTCCGCTCCGAGGCGGGCAGCGCGGGCAAGGACACTGCGGGCATGCTGCGCCAGCACCAGTTCGAGAAGGTCGAGATGGTGTCGATCAGCCATCCCGACACCTCGCTCGACGAGCACGCGCGGATGACCCGCTGCGCCGAGACGGTGCTCGAGCGGCTCGGGCTGCCCTACCGCACCGTGGTGCTCTGCACCGGCGACATGGGCTTCGGCGCGCGCAAGACGCATGACATCGAGGTCTGGCTGCCCGGGCAGAACACCTACCGCGAGATCTCCAGCGTCTCGGTCTGCGGCGACTTCCAGGCCCGCCGGATGAACGCCCGCTTCAAGCCCGCGTCGGGCGGCAAGCCCGAGTTCGTCCACACCCTGAACGGCTCGGGGCTGGCGGTGGGGCGCTGCCTGATCGCTGTGCTGGAGAACGGCCAGCAGGCCGACGGCTCGGTCACGCTGCCCGAGGCGCTGGGCCCCTGGCTGGGCGGCAAGCTGACGATCACCGCCGAGGGCGTGCTGGTCTGAGCGGGGGCGGGGGGTGTCCGTCTTTCGCCACAGGGGGCTGAGGCCTGTCATCGACACCACCGCCCAGGCGGAGTTCGACTTCGCCGGGATCCCCGTGCCGCCGGCGGTTCAGGACCGCATCGGTCAGACCCTGCTGGCCATGCCGATCTTGCCGCGCGACGTCGTGCAGGGCCATCTCCGGGTGCGCGAGGTCGAAGGTTTCTTGGTGCTCTTCTTCCTCGAACGGTCCGCCACGGAGCTTGTCATCACGCTTGGCGGCGTGGTGATCCCCGATCCGGAGGAGTCGACCGAGGCCTTCGTTGTGCGTATACTCAAGTCCGCGATGTCGGAACCGGCACGGGTTCTGCTGGAAGTGAAGAAGGGGAAGACGCCATGACGGGGACGACCGTTCTCCTGAGCGCGGATGCCGAGAGCTACTGGGCCAAGGACGAGCAGGCCCGGATGGCCGAGCGTCTGAGCGCGCTGGGTCTCGCCCTGATGACCAGCGGGCTGGAGCCGGTCCCCGACCTGCCGAAACGGGCGAAGGCATCGGGTGCCTTGTCCGCCACCCCGAAGCGCGCGCTCCGGAAAAAGACCGCCGCGCCCCTCGTTCTCTGGGGCAAGCGCCCGCATGGGTCCGACACGGTGACCGGGACCGGCCCTGGGGCCAAGGCGTCGCGGCGCCGGACCGGGGCCGCCCGGAAGTCGGGCGGCAACAAGACCCCCTGACGCAGCCTGCTACCGCCCCTCGCGCCGGGCCATGAAGGCGAGGCGTTCGAAGAGCGCCACGTCCTGCTCGTTCTTCAGCAGGGCACCGTGCAGGCGGGGCAGGGCGTCCTTGGCATCCTTGCGGATGTCCTCGGGGCCGAGGTCCTCGGCAAGCAGCAGCTTCAGCCAGTCCAGCACCTCGCTGGTCGAGGGCTTCTTCTTCAGCCCGGGCGTCTCGCGGATCTCGTAGAAGCGGGTCAGCGCGGCGGTCAGCAGGGCGGGCTTGATGCCGGGGTGGTGGACCTCGACGATCTGCGCCAGCACCTCGGGCTCGGGGAAGCGGATGTAGTGGAAGAAGCAGCGGCGCAGGAAGGCGTCCGGCAGTTCCTTCTCGTTGTTCGAGGTGATGATCACCACCGGGCGGTGCACCGCGCGCACGGTCTCGCCGGTCTCGTAGACGTGGAACTCCATCCGGTCGAGTTCCTGCAGCAGGTCGTTCGGGAACTCGATGTCGGCCTTGTCGATCTCGTCGATCAGCAGCACCACGCGGG
>JAUHZL010000256.1 GCA_030425945.1 Alphaproteobacteria bacterium
ATCGGCGAGGCGCGCGGGCGCGGGCTGATGGGCGCGCTGGAGGCGGTCGCGGACAAGCCGACCAAGACCCCCTTCCCCGGCACCCTGTCGGTCAGCGAGCGCATCGCCAACACCTGCACCGATCACGGCCTGATCTGCCGCCCGCTGGGGCAATCGATCGTGCTCTGCCCGCCGTTCATCCTGACCGAGGCGCAGATGGACGAGATGTTCGGCAAGCTCTCCGCCGCCCTCGGGCAGGTCTTTTCCGAGCTGGACGCCGCCTAGCCCTCGACCGGGGCGCCGAGCGCCGCCATCAAGAGGCCCAGCACCGCCAGCCCGGCATAGAGCGCGGCGTCCGCGCGCCCGGCCCGGTGCCGGGCCATCGCCGCCAGCCCGGCCTGCAACGCGTAGTAGAGCGCGAAGGCCCGGCTGGCGTAGGCGATGATCTGGAACACGTCGAGCATCCAGGTCATCCCGATCCCCAGCGCAACGAGACCGGCGTAGCCCATGCGCTCGGACACCCGGCGGCCGGTCAGTTCGGCGACGAGGCCGCCCGATCCCCCGGTGTCGGCGATGGCGGCGCTCAGTTGCGCCGACAGCGCGGCGAGGATCAGCAGCGGCGGCAGAACCGGTGCCACCTGCCCCATCATCCCGACGATCGCGGTTTCCGAGAACGGCACCGACCCGGCCGGGAACAGGAACACCAGCGGCGTGACATAGGCGACGTAGATCGCCGCCGAGAGCGCCTGCGCCCGAGATAGCGCGAGGTCTCGAACCCCTGCACCGTCACGATCAGCCCGAAGACCAGCCAGACGGCCGGCCAGCCGCTGACGGTGACAGGGTTGACCACCAGCGCGTTCTCCGCCGCGCGTCCGCCGAAGGCGATGACGAGCCCGGCCAGAAGCCCCGCGATGATCGCCAGCTTCAGCCCGACCGACACCTGCTCGGCCCGCTCCAGCGCGTCGAAGCCACGCCCGTCGCCCAGCGCGAGGACGCCGACGAAGACGAGCGTCGTGACGATCTGCGCCCCGGTACCGCCCCGGGTGGCGGCCCCCGCCCCGAGGTCGGCGATACGCAGGGCGAAGGCCCCGAACAGGTTCAGGTAATAGGTGACCGAGATGACATAGGCCGCCGCCAGCACCCAGCTTGCCGCCGTCTCGACCTGGCGTTCGACGCGGCCGCGCGCCTGCGGGTGGGCGTCGAGGTCAGCGATGTTCACCCGGATGGCCGCCCCGAAAGCCCAGGCCACCGCGCAGAGGCCGGCCATCGCCACCGGCGCCCAGACGCCGAAGCTGTCGTCGAGGATCGGCCCCAGCACCAGAAACCCGCTGCCGATGATCGACGCCAGCGGGGTGACCGTGGCCCGCCAGCCCGGGGCCTGCGCGACGCGGGGCCAGACGAGAAGCGCCGCCACGGCAAGCGCGGCGGCGATCACGGCGACATCTGTCAGCATGGTCCGATCCTCCCCGCGGTCCGCGGGGCGCGCGGGCTCACTTGCCGAGCTTGTTCAGCTTCGACTGCAGCTCGGCGAGTTGCTTCTTGATCGCGTCGAGGTCGTCCTCGGTGTGGCTCTCGTCGGCCGGATCGGGACCGGAGGTGCCGCCCATGATCCCGCCGGTCATCGCCTTCAGGAAGGCGGCCTGCTGCTTCTGCATGGCGTCGAACCCGGGCATCGAGGCCAGCGGGTTCGGCATGTGCGTCATGTTCTCCATCATCTTCGCCTGGCTCTCGCGGAGCATCTCGAAGGACGAGGCGAGGAACTGCGGCACCATCGAGCCGGCCTGCGTCTGGTAGCTGCGCACGAGGTCGGTCAGCACGTTGATCGGCAGCATCGTCTCGCCGCGGCTTTCGTGCTCGGCGATGATCTGGATGAGATACTGGCGGGTCAGGTCGTCGCCGGTCTTGAGATCGACGATCTGCACCTCGCGCCCCTCGCGGATGAACTTCGCGATGGCTTCGAGCGTGACGTAATCGCTGGTCTCGGTGTTGTAGAGGCGTCGGCTGGCGTACCGCTTGATCAGGAGCGGCCCCTTTTCCGTCTCGGCCATGGTGTCTGCCTCCCTGTCTTTGCCGGTGCAGCGGAGCCTAGGACAGCGTTTCGCAAAAGAAAAGCAATTTGGCGCAGCGCAGCATGACCCGCTTCGCTGCGCAGCGAAACGGGTCTGCCGCAGAGCAGCACAAAGACGGGAAAAGGGACGGATCCTTTCGGACCCGTCCCTCCGATCTTCACCGACAGGGAGGCAGCCGGTGAAAGATGCCGTGATGGCTTACTTCGCTGCCGCGGTGGCTTTCTTGGCGGCAGTGGTGACTTCCGCGGTCGCCTTCTTGACGGCGGCGGTGGTCTCTTCGGTCATTTCCTTGCCGGCGGCGAGCATCAGCTCGACGGTCTCCATCTGGACCTTCTTGGCGATCTCGGCGAAGGCGGCCATGTGCTCGGCAGCCATCTCGGCCGAAGCCGACGCGAAGTCGGTCATGGCTTTGGTGTAGTCGGCCGGCTCGGCCTTCACCTTGGTGACGTCGGCCATCTTGGACAGGGTGTCCTTGGTCCACTTCGCCGACAGCTCGGTCGACTTCTCGGCGGCTTCCAGCGCGACCTTCGACATCTTCTCGCCCATCGCGGCCTGCGACTTGAAGGCGTCCTGCATCGCAGCGGTGTCCATCGGGAACGACTGCATCAGCTCGGTCATGTACTTGGTGAAATCGTCGGCTTTGGCCATTGGTCTGTCTCCTGTGGTCCAGCGGTCTGGTGCGCCCGGGTCCGTCCGTCGAACCCTCTCTGCGTCTGCAACAGGATATACATGCTGCGGCGCAGCAAATCAAGAGGAAATGCTGCGCCGCAGAAAAAACAGACCAGGCCGTGAAATCAGGCGTTTGGCTTGGCAACCACGTAGGTTCCCGGCGCATCGGCCAGCACGGGATGGGCGGAATCACCCGGAACGCGCGCCTCGGTCTTGGCGCCCGAGCGGCGCGACAGCCAGTCGCTCCAGCGCGGCCACCACGAGCCCTGGTGGAAGGTCGCGCCCTCCATCCACTCCTCGGGCGTCCCCTTCAGGTCGTCGTTGGTGTAATGCCCGTACTTCTGCTTGGTCGGCGGGTTCACGATCCCGGCGATGTGGCCCGACTCGGAAACCACGAAGGTCTTCTCGCGGCTGCCGAACTGGCGAAGCCCGGCATAGACCCCCTTCCACGCGGCGATGTGGTCGGTCTCGCAGGCGATCGAGTAGACCGGCACCTTGATGTCCTTCAGCGACAGCGTCTCTCCGCAGAGCTCCAGCGTGCCGCCCGCCAGCCGGTTGTCCTGGCAGAGGTCGCGCAGGTACTGCACCACCATCCGGCCCGGCAGGTTGGTCGAGTCGCCGTTCCAGTGCAGCAGGTCGAAGGCCGGCGGGCGCTGGCCCAGCATGTAGCTGCGGATCGCCGGGCCGTAGACCAGGTCGTTCGCGCGCAGGTACGAGAAGGTCCGCGACATGAAGAACGAGTGCAGGTAGCCCTTCTCGTCGACCTCGCGCTCGATCCCGTCCACGAAGTCGTTCTCGAGGAAGACGCCCATCTCGCCGGGGTCCTCGAAATCGGTCAGGGCCGTGAAGAACGTGGCCGAGCGCACCGACTTGTCGCCGCGCTTGCCCATCAGCGCCAGCGTCGCCGCCAGCGTGGTGCCCGCGATGCAGTAGCCGATCGCGTTGACCTGCTTCTCGCCGGTGACCTGCTTGATCTGCTCGATGGCGGTCAGGAACCCTTCCTCGACATAGGTGTCGAGCGTCACCTCGGCATAGGAGGCGTCGGGGTTGACCCACGAGACGACGAACAGGGTGTAGCCCTGCTCGACGATCCACTTGATCAGGCTGTTCTGCGGCTTCAGGTCGAGGATGTAGAACTTGTTGATCCACGGCGGGAAGATCACCAGCGGCGTGCGATGCACCTGCTCGGTCTTCGGCGTGTACTGGATCAGTTCGAACATCCGGTTGCGGAACACGACCTTGCCCTCGGAGGTGGCGAGGTCGCTGCCGACCTTGAACGCCTCCGGGTCCGACAGGGTCACCAGCAGGTCGCCCTGGTTCCGCTCGAGGTCCGAGATCAGGTTCTCCAGCCCCTGCACCAGCGACTCGCCCTCGGTCTCGACCGCGCGGCGCAGGGCCTCGGGGTTGGTGTTCAGGAAGTTGGTGGGCGAGAACAGGTCGACGATCTGGTGCGCGAAGAACTCGACCCGGCGCTTGTCGTTGCCCGACAACCCTTCCAGGTCCTTGACGGCCGACTCGATGGCCTCGGCCGAGATCAGGTACTGCTGCTTGACGAAGTTGAAATAGGGGTGGGTGTCCCACAGCGGGTCCTTGAAGCGCCGGTCGCTCGGGCCGGGATCGGTGGGCGCCGACAGGTTGCCCTGCGCCAGAAGCTGCTGCGCCTCGACCATGTGGGTCAGTGTCTTGCCCCAGTACTTGACCTGGTGCTCCACGATCTTCGCGGGGTTCGCCATCATCTCGGCGACATAGGCGGCGGCGGCCTTCATGTAGACGTCCGTGCCCGGCGCCTGCAGCCCGAAGTCGTGGCTGTCGCGCTTGGCCAGCGCGGCAACGAGCCGCTGGGACAGCGTCTCCATCTTGGCGATGTTGGCGTTCAGCTTGTCGAGTTGCTCACCCATGAGAACCGTCTGCCCTCCTGCGTCATCCGACTCGGTTGTCATGTGAAGGAACCCCCCTTACTGTGCGTCCGCAGAATATCGTCGCGGGGACCGGGGGGCAAAGCGACCAATTGAACCGGGCGCACGTGCCGTTCGTTAAGGAGTGCCAATGCGTTACCTCGCGATGTATGACCTGATGGAAAGCTTCAGGAACACCAACCAGTGGCTCGGGGCCTC
>JAUHZL010000257.1 GCA_030425945.1 Alphaproteobacteria bacterium
GACAGGGTGACCAGCAGCGCCACGATCATCGCAGCGCCCGCCGGGTTGTGCCCGAGGTGCCGCCGCTCGCTGCCGCGCACCATGTCGCGCAGGTAGGCCAGCACGTCCCGCGGGCCCTTCACGAACTGGGTGAAGCGCGCATAGCGGCTGCCGGTCAGCCCCCAGACCAGGCGGAAGGCCACGAGGCCCGCCACGGTGTAGCCCGCAAACTCGTGGACGGTCTGGATTTCCTCGGCGCTGAGCCAGGCCACCGCGAAGGCCGCCACGAGCCCCCAGTGGAACACCCGCACCATCGGGTCCCAGACCCGCACGGTCGCCGGGGCGGCGGCCCCGGACGGCAGGGAAGTGTCGGTCATTCGTCGTCTCCTTTCCGGGTGACGATGGGACGATCACGGTCGTCCTCGTCATGGTCTTCGTATTCGATCTCGAGAATCCGGAGCGTGCCCGGGTGCAGCGTCACCTCGATGCTGCGGCCCTCGGCGTCACGCCCGTCCACCTCGTAGCAGCCGTCGTCGATCTTGATGCGCCGCACGGTCCAGCCCTGCGCCTCGGCCATCGCGGCGACCGCGTCGCGCGGCTGCCAGTCGGCCATCGGCACGAAGCAGTCCTCGTCGGCCCGGGCCACGTCGGCCGGGACGAGTGCGGCGAGCGCGAGAATTGTCAGCGTCCGTCTCATGGGCCAAACTCCTCGTTGCGGCCATCTTGGGAGCGGTCTTGCGCGCCGAACCTGACGGCAACCTGAAGCGGGCCCGCGGCCTTCGTCAGCTTTGTGTCAGACCGCAGCCCCAAGCAGGACCGGACGAAACGGAACGGACATCCCCATGCGCATCCTGCTGATCGAGGACGACACGGTGCTGGGCGCCGCGATACGCGACCAGATCGCCGCCGACGGGCAATCGGTGGACTGGGTGCAGCGGCTCGACGCCGCGGGCGACGCCCAGCGCAGCACCGGCTACGACCTGGTCCTGCTGGACCTGATGCTGCCCGACGGGCGCGGCATCCCGTTCCTGAGGGCGCTGAGGAGCCGGGGCGACGTCACGCCGGTGATCATCCTGACGGCGCTCGACCAGGTGTCGGACCGGATCGAGGGGCTGAACGCCGGGGCCGACGATTATCTCGTGAAGCCCTTCGACCTGGCCGAGCTGTCGGCCCGGATCGGCTCGGTCGCCCGGCGCTATACCGGCAACCCGAACCCGATCCTGAGCCACGGCGCGCTCGACATCGACCTGGCCGCGCGCAGCGTCCACCGCGACGGCAAGCCGGTCTCGCTGACGGCGCGGGAATGGGCGCTGTTCGAGGCCTTCCTCGCCCGCCCGGGCCAGTTGCTGTCCAAGGCGCAACTGGAGGAAAAGCTCTACGCCTTCGATGCCGAGGTCGAGAGCAACACCATCGAGGTCCATGTCAGCCGCCTGCGCAAGAAGCTGGGCAGCGCGGTGATCGTGACCGAGCGCGGGCTTGGCTACCGGCTGGGCAAGCCATGAGACTGCCGCGCAGCCTGCAGGCCCGGGTCGGGCTGTCGGTCGGCCTGATCCTGACCGTCCTGTGGGTCGGGGCGGCGACGACGACCGCGCTGCTCTTGCGCGAGGAGATGGACGAGGTCTTCGACAGCGCCCTGCGCGAGACCGCCGAGCGCATCCTGCCGCTGGCCGTCACCGACATCGTCGGCCGCGAGGACGAGGGGGTGACCCAGCGCCTCGCCCCGGTGCGGGCGCATGACGAGTATTTCACCTATGTCGTGCGCGACGCGCAGGGACGCGTGCTGCTGCAATCCCATGCCGCCGACCCGGAGGTGTTCCCGCCCTATGACGGCACGGGGTTTCGGCAGACCGACACCCACCGGCTCTACAGCGATGCCGCGTTGCAGGAGACCATCCGCATCACCGTCGCCGAGCCGCTTGAGCATCGCGCGTCGGTCGCGCGCGAGATCCAGATCGGGCTGGGGCTGCCGCTGCTGGTGATCCTGCCGGTCGCGCTGCTGGCCATCGTGCTGGCGGTGCGCACCAGTCTCGGGGCGCTGCGGCGGTTCCGCGGCAACCTCGAAGCCCGCCATGCCCGCGACCTCTCCCCGGTCCCGACCGGCGACCTGCCGTCCGAGATCGCGCCGCTGGCCGGCACGCTGAACAGCCTGCTCGACCGGCTGCGCCATGCCTTCGAGGCCGAGCGCAGCTTTGCCGCCAACGCGGCCCACGAGTTGCGCACGCCGCTGGCCGGGGCCATCGCCCAGACCCAGCGGCTGCGGTCCGAGACCGCCGACCCGGCGATCGAGGCGCGGGCCGCCGACATCGAGGCGACGCTGAAGCGGCTGACGCGGCTCTCGGAACGGCTGATGCAGCTGGCGCGGGCCGAGGGCGGGCAATTGCGCCTGGACCGCAGCGCCGACCTGCGGGCCGTCGCGCGCATCGTCGCCGACGACCTCGGGCGGTCGGGGGCCGCGGACCGCATCCGCCTGAACGTGCCGGACATTCCCGTCATGTCCGACATCGATCCGGACGCCTTCGCCATCCTCTGCCGGAACCTGGTGGAGAACGCGCTGCGCCACGGCGCGCCGGGCGGCCCGGTGACCGTGACCCTGTCGGCCGACGGGGCGCTTGCCGTGGCCAACGACGGCCCGCCGGTGCCGCGCGAGGCGCTCGACCGGCTGACCGGCCGGTTCGAGCGCGCGGGCGCCAGCAGCGAGGGCAGCGGCCTCGGCCTCGCCATCGTGGCGGCCATCGCGGACCGGATCGGCAGCCCGCTGCGGCTGACCTCGCCGCGTCCGGGCAGCACGTCGGGCTTCGAGGCCGCGCTGCGCCTGCCGACCGACACCGGACCCGCGCGCCGGGACGGCTGACCGCGCCCCGGCGGGAACGGACCCCGGCCTTACGCGTCGCCGGGCCCCGGAACGACCCCGAGGCCGCGCAGGATCTCAGCGCTGTGCTCCCCCAGATCCGGCGCGCGACCGCGCAGGCCCGGCCCGTCGCGGGCGAAGCGGAACCCGGCGTTCAGCACCCGCTCGCCGGTGTCGAGATCGACGAACAGCTCCCGGTCCGCGAGTTGCGGCAGCGCGAGGGCCTCGTCCGGGCGGCGGACCTTGCCCGCGGGCACGCCGGCCTCGGCGAGGAGGACTTCCCACTCCGCCGCGGTGCGGGTGGCGAAGCGCGCGAGCAGTTCGGCGCGCATCGCGGCATCATGCGTCATCCGCGCGTCGGGCGTGGCGAAGCGCGGGTCGTCCAGCAGCTCGGTGCAGCCGAGGGCCGCGAACAGCCGCGCCACCTGCGATGGCTGGACCGCGCCGATGGTGATCTCGCCCTCCCGCGTCGGAAAGGTGTCGGCGGTCGGCGCCCCGGAGAAGCCCCGGTTGCCCGCGCGCACCGGCGTCTCGCCCGAAATCATCATCGGCACGATCACCGAACTCATCATCACCATCGTGGCGTCGAGCATCGAGACGTCGATGACCTGCCCGCGGCCCTGCGGATCGCCGCGCCGCTGCGCCACGGCAGCGACGATGGCGAAGGCCGAGAGCAACGCGCTGTAGGTGTCGACAATGGGAAAGCCGATCCGCTGCGCGGGGTCGCCGTCATGACCCGAGAGCAGCATCAGCCCGGACATGCTCTGGATCACCTGGTCGATGGCCGGGTAGTCGCGCATCGGGCCCGACTGGCCGAAGCCCGAGACGGAGCAATAGATCAGCGCCGGGTTGCGCGCGGTCAGGTCCTCCGCGCCGAGGCCGAGGCGCCGGGCCACGCCGGGCCGGAAGTTCTCGACGAAGATATCGCAGGTCGCGACCAGCGCCTGCGCGGCGGTCCGGCCCTCGGGCGACTTGAGATCGAGCACCACGGACTTCTTGCCCGCGTTCGCCCCGACGAACGGGTCCGCCCGTCCGCGCCGGGCCGGGTCGCGGGTGTAGAACCGCATCGGATCGCCCGCGGGCGGCTCGACCTTGATGACCTCGGCCCCGAGCAGGTTCAGGAACTGGGTGGCGAGCGGCCCGGCGATGACATGGCTGAAGTCCGCGACGCGCACGCCGTCGAGCGGTTTCGGCATGGCCCCTCCCCCTGCGTCTGCCTCCGGATTAATGGTTTCCAGATGAAACCGTTGCCCGGAACCTGTCAAGCGTCGGGGCCGGCGTCGTCCCCGGACGGGTCCTCCAGCGACCCGACGAGCCGCCACAGCAGTTCGAACAGCATCCCCCGCTCGCCCGGCGACAGCGGCGCGAGAAGGGCGTCCTGCAGGGCCGTCATCTCGGGCCGCATCCGGGCAAGGCGCTCTTGCCCGAGCGGGGTCAGGTGCAGGGCGTTCAGCCGCAGGTCGGCGCAGTCCTTGCGGCGCTCGATCAGGCCCCGCGCGTCCATCTCGTTGACCAGCTTGGTCAGGGCCGACTTCTTCAGAACGACCGCCCGGGCAAGGTCCTTCTGGGTCATGCCGGGGTTCATGGCGATCAGGCAGAGGACCGCGACCTCGCCGCCCGCGGCACCGTGGGCGCGGTAGAACAGGGCGTTCCGCTCCTGGATCCGGGTCCGCAGGATGCGCGTCACGAAGGACAGGTCCGTCTCCAGGTGGCCAAGGCGCAGGCCCGCCTCGGCGGGGCCATCGGGCTGATCGGTCATGTTCGCTTCCTGCCAGACACCCCTGGCTAGTCGGCATCCGCCCTCCCTGTCAAATTTCGCAGGTTGACAGGCGGGACAACAAGTTTCCATGGTGAACCATATTCGCCACGAGGGAGGAGGCGCCTTGACCGACGCCGGCGCATTGGACCGGGCGTTTGCCGCGCGCGCCGATGGCGTCCCCGCCCCGGCGGGCGGGCTCGTGGGCGTGTTCGGCAGCGGCGT
>JAUHZL010000258.1 GCA_030425945.1 Alphaproteobacteria bacterium
CGGCCATCGGCTGGGACGTCTTCCTGAACGACGCCTTCTGGACCGAGATCTGGGCCCGGCGCTTCCTCGGCATCATCGACGCGGCCAGTTTCTGGAACTGACCGCCGCCCGCCCGGTCGGCACACCGCCGCCGGGACCGCGCCGTTACCCGAAATTCATGTGACAGCCGTTGACTGCGGTCCCACAATGACGCAGGTAGTCGAAAGATGTTAGCGCTAACCGGACGCCTGCGGGCAGGATGTGCCGCAGGCCGGACGGCGCAGGGACGTGCGGGATTTCCCGCCAACGGGAGAGCGACATGGCAATTCAGGTGGCAATCAACGGGTTCGGGCGCATCGGCCGCAACGTGCTGCGCGCGCTTGTCGAACAGGGCCGCAGCGACATCGAGGTCGTGGCGATCAACGACCTCGGCCCGGTCGAGACCAACGCGCACCTGCTGCGCTACGACAGCGTGCACGGCCGCTTTCCGGGCACCGTGACCACGACCGAGACCAGCATCGACGTCGGCCGGGGCCCGATCGCCGTCACCGCGATCCGCAACCCGGCGGAGCTGCCCTGGTCGGGCATCGACATCGTGCTGGAGTGCACCGGCATCTTCACCGACCGCGACAAGGCGGCGATCCACCTCGAGAACGGCGCCAGCCGCGTCCTGGTCTCGGCCCCCTCGAAGGGCGCGGACAAGACCATCGTCTACGGCGTCAACCACGGGACCCTGAGCGGCGACGATGTCATCGTGTCGAACGCGTCCTGCACCACGAACTGCCTCAGCCCGGTCGCCAAGGTGCTGTCGGATACCGTGGGCATCACGCGCGGCTTCATGACCACGATCCACAGCTACACGGGCGACCAGCCGACGCTCGACACCATGCACAAGGACCTCTACCGCGCCCGCGCGGCGGCGATGAGCATGATCCCGACCTCGACCGGCGCGGCCAAGGCCGTGGGCCTCGTGCTGCCGGAACTGAACGGCAAGCTCGACGGGGTCGCGGTGCGGGTGCCGACGCCGAACGTGTCGGTGGTGGACCTGACTTTCGAAAGCGGGCGCGCCACCAGCGCCGAGGAGATCAACGCCGCGATCCACGCCGCCGCCGAAAGCGGCCCGCTGAAGGGCATCCTGGGTGTCACCGACGACAAGCTGGTGTCGATGGACTTCAACCACGACCCGCGCTCGTCGATCTTCGCGACCGACCAGACCAAGGTGATGGACGGCACCATGTGCCGCGTGCTCAGCTGGTACGACAACGAGTGGGGCTTCTCGAACCGCATGCTCGACACCGCGGCCGAGATGGGCAAGCACCTGTAATCAAGGCGAAATCGAAAAGTCCACGCGGGGCGTCCTTCGGGGCGCCCCTTTGCATGTCCGGCCCATGCCGCATTGCAGAAAACGCATGGCGGCTTCACGGTTCCTGCGCTTGTCCCGGGGGGCCTCGGCGCGCATATCACGGGCAACGGCGCGCCGTTAGCGCCACCACCCGCCCCGGGCCGACCGGGGCCGACCCACGAAAGGACTGCCCATGAGCACGCTCGTTTCGCACCTCGCCCGCGCCGCACGCCAGCACCTCGCCTATCGGCGTACCGTGGCGGAACTGGAATCGCTGCCGCTCGACGTGGCGCTCGACCTTGATCTCTATCCGGGCGACGCCGACCGGATCGCGCGGCACGCGGTCTACGGACGCGCGGCCTGAGGCGGACGCACGGGGGTCCCGAACCGGGCCCGCAGCGAGGCATTGACCGGCGGCGTGACGAACTTCGACACGTCGCCGCCCAGCCGGGCGATTTCCTTGACCAGCTTCGAGGCGATCGCCTGATGTTCGGCCTCGGCCATCAGGAAGACCGTCTCGACCGAGGCATCGAGCTTCCGGTTCATGCCGACCATCTGGAATTCGTACTCGAAATCCGCGACCGCCCGCAGGCCGCGGATGATGACCCCCGCGCCCACGTCGCGGGCGCAGTCGATCAGCAGGTTCTCGAACGGGTGCGCGACGATCTCGACCCCGGTCTCGGCGGTCAGCAAGCGGCACTCGGCCTCCAGCATCTCCACCCGCTCCTCGAGCGAGAACAACGGTCCCTTGTCCCGGTTGATCGCCACCCCGATGACCAGCCGGTCCACCAGGGCCGTGGCCCGGCGGATGATGTCCATATGTCCCAGGGTCACCGGGTCGAAGGTGCCGGGATAGAGGCCAATGCGCATGGTCGACGGTCTCCGGGGTCCAAAGTTGCGCCGAGAGACCACGAAATTCCGTCCCGAAGATCAAGGACTTTCGGCACGCAGAATGGTCGCGGGCAAAACCGGGCGAAATCCGCCCCGGCTCAGTAGCCCATGATCATCCCTTCGAGCGCCTGCTTCTCCATCGACAGTTCGCTCAGCCGCGCCTTGACCACGTCACCGAGCGTGATCAGCCCGACCATCGCGCCGTCCTCGACCACCGGCATGTGGCGGAACCGCCCCTCGGTCATCCGCGCGAGGATCGCGTCGGCATCCTCGTTCAGCCCGCAGGTCTGCGGATCGCGGGTCATCATGTCCTCGACGAGGTCGGCCATGCAGGCCGCGCCACGCTTGCCGATCTCGCGGACGATGTCGCGCTCGGACAGGATCCCGACCGGGGTCTTGCCATCGGACGAGATCACCACGGTCCCGATCCGCCGTTGCGAGAGCACCTCGGCGGCCGCACTGACGCGGGTGCCGGGCTTGACGGTCACAACACCCTCCGCGCCCTTGGATTTCAGAATGTGCTGGACCAGCATCGGTGCTCCTCCTCTCCGACGAACTGTAACGTGAGCGTGACAAGCCGTTGGCAGTTCTGTCAAGCCATGCCTTCCAGCCGCGCAATTTCCTTGCGCAGCCCGTCCCCCAGCCGCTCGGCCACCCGTTCGAGCCGCGCCGATCCCGCCGCGTCGGCGTGCCGGGTCAGGTAGAAGGACCGCTCCAGCCGCACCTCGTCGGGCAGCACCCGCACCAGGTCGGGGGCCGAGGGCAGCGCGAAGTCATGCACGATCCCGACCCCGGCCCCGGCCCGGATCAGGCCCAGTTGGACCAGCACCGAGTTGGAACTGGCCCCCGCGGTGGCCGGTTCGATCTCGCGGGCATAGTCGAGGCCGCTGTCGAAGATCATCTCGGGGATGTAGCCGACCGCCCGGTGCCGGGCGAGATCGGCCCGGCTGCGGATCGGCGGCGTCCGGGCGAGGTAGTCGCGGCTCGCCGCGAGGCTCAGGCGATAGGACGCCAGCTTGCGCACCGTCATGCGGCCCTGCGCGGGCGGCGAGACGACCACCGCCAGGTCGGCCTCGCGCCGCGACAGGTTGAAGACCCGCGGCAGGGCCACGATCTGGATGTCGAGCGCCGGGTTCTCCGCCAGCAGCCCGGCACAGACCTGCGGCAGCAGGTGGGTGGCGCAGCCATCCGGCGCGCCGATCCGCACCGTGCCGGTCAGCCGGTCGGCCGGCCCCGCGACCCCCGCCTGCCCTGCCTCGATCTCGGCCTCGATCCGCTCGGCATGGGCCATCAGGCGCAGCGCCGCCTCGGTCGGCGCATAGCCCTGCGGCGAGCGCAGGAAGAGCGCCGCCCCGATCCGCTCCTCCAGCCGGGTGACGCGGCGCCCGACCGTCGCCGGGTCGAGGCGCAGGGTCCGTCCCGCCGCGGACAGGCTCTCCTGCCGCGCCACGGCGAGAAACACCCTCAGATCGTCCCAGTCCATCGCGCCCCCTTTGCACGTCTGCAAAACCGTTTTGCCAGACTTGCGCTTTTTTCGCAAAGCCCGGAGCGCTAGTCTGCGCGCAGGAGATCAGTTCGGGAGGGTTCCATGCAGGAGCTGCATCATTTCATCAACGGCAAGCTGGTGGCGGGCACGTCCGGCCGCTTTGCCGATGTCTACAACCCCGCCTTGGGCGAGGTGGTGGCGAAGGTCCCGCTGGCCTCGAAGGCCGAGCTGGACGCCGCCGTCGCCAGCGCCGCCGCCGCGCAGCCGGCCTGGGCCGCCACCAACCCGCAGCGCCGCGCGCGCGTGCTGATGGAGGTCGTGCGCCTCCTGCACCGTGACATGGACAAGCTGGCCGAGGCGCTGAGCCGCGAGCACGGCAAGACCCTGCCCGACGCGGCGGGCGACGTGCAGCGCGGGCTCGAGGTGGTCGAGTTCTGCATCGGCGCACCGCACCTGCTGAAGGGCGAGTACACCGACAGCGCGGGCCCCGGCATCGACATGTACTCGATGCGCCAGCCGCTGGGCGTCGCGGCGGGCATCACGCCGTTCAACTTCCCGGCGATGATCCCGCTGTGGAAGATGGCCCCCGCCATCTCCTGCGGCAACGCCTTCATCCTGAAGCCGTCCGAGCGCGACCCCTCGGTGCCGCTGATGCTGGCGCAGATCTTCCAGGAAGCGGGCCTGCCCGACGGCATCCTGCAGGTCGTCAACGGCGACAAGGAAGCGGTGGATGCGATCCTCGACAACGAGACGATCCAGGCCATCGGCTTCGTCGGCTCGACCCCGATCGCGCATTACATCTACTCGCGCGGCTGCGCGGCGGGCAAGCGCGTGCAGTGCTTCGGCGGCGCGAAGAACCACATGATCGTCATGCCCGACGCCGACATGGACCAGGCCGCCGACGCGCTGGTGGGCGCGGGCTACGGCGCGGCGGGCGAGCGCTGTATGGCGATCTCGGTCGCGGTTCCGGTCGGTGACGAGACCGCCGACCGCCTGATCGAGAAGCTGGTGCCGCGCATCGAGAAACTGAAGGTCGGCCCCTACACCGCCGGCAAGGACGTGGACTACGGCCCCGTGGTGACCGCCGCGGCCAAGGCCAACA
>JAUHZL010000259.1 GCA_030425945.1 Alphaproteobacteria bacterium
TTGTCCGCGTCCGGGTGCTTCTCGGCGCTCAGCACCTTGCCGATGGTGAAGTCGCGCAGCCGCGCGCCGCGATCCTCGACCCCCTCGACCTCGAGGCCGAGATCGGTCAGCGCCTCGGCGATCTCGTCCACCGTGGCGGTCGTGTCGAGATGCTCCTTGAGCCAGGAGAGCGTGAATTTCATGGCGTCTGGTCCTCGGATCGGTGCGGGTCTGTCGGGACCCGCGCTTACCCCAAGGCCGGAGCGAAGGAAAGGCTCGCGCCGCTCAGAGCTTCAGCGCCAACGCGGGGGCCAGAACGTCGATCTCAAGCGCCCGGCCCACCGCCGCGTTGGTCAGCCGACCGGCATGGGTGTTGAGGCCGCGCAGCAGGTGCTCGTCGGCGGCGCAGGCCGCACGCCAGCCCTGGTCGGCCAGCGCCAGCAGGAAGGGCCGCGTCGCGTTCCCCAGCGCCAACGTCGAGGTGCGCGGCACAGCCCCCGGCATGTTGGCGACGCAATAGTGCACGATGCCGTCGACCTCGTAGATCGGATCGTGGTGCGTGGTGGCGCGGCTGGTCTCGAAGCAGCCGCCCTGGTCGATGGCCACGTCCACGATCACCGCGCCGGGTTTCATCTCGGGCAGGTCGTCCCGCCGCACCAGCTTGGGCGCGGCCGCACCCGGGATCAGCACCGCCCCGATCACCATGTCCGCCCGGCGGATCAGCTCGGCGGTCGCCGCCGCGCTGGCATGGCGGGTCTTGAACACCCCGCGATAGACGTCGTCGAGATAGCGCAGGCGCGGCAGCGACCGGTCCAGCACCGTGACATCCGCCCCCATCCCCGCCGCGATCCGCGCGGCCTGCGTGCCGACGACCCCGCCGCCGATCACCACGACCTCGGCCGGGCCGACGCCCGGCACGCCACCCATCAGCACGCCGCGCCCGCCGTTCGCCTTCTGCAGGGCCCAGGCGCCCACCTGCGGTGCCAGCCGCCCGGCCACCTCGGACATCGGCGCCAGCAGCGGCAGCCCGCCCGTGGCATCGGTCACCGTCTCGTAGGCGATCGCCGTCACGCCGCTGGCCAGCAGGTCGGCGGTTTGCGCCGGATCGGGCGCCAGATGCAGGTAGGTGAACAGCACCTGACCTTCGCGCAGCATCGCCCGTTCGACCGGCTGCGGCTCCTTCACCTTCACGATCATCTCGGCCTCGGCGAAGACCTCCGCCGCCGTCGCGGTGATCCGCGCCCCGGCAGCCAGATACTCGGCGTCCGTGAACCCGGCCCCGACGCCTGCGCCGGTCTCGACCAGCACGTCATGGCCATGCGCGACGGCCTCCTGCGCGGTGGCGGGGGTCAGGCCGACGCGGAATTCCTGCGGCTTTATCTCTTTCGGGCAACCGATCTTCATGGGGCTCTCCTCCGATTTGCCCCGGATCATGCAGGCCCCGCGTGAAATGTGCTGCGAGACTTGCCTTGCCCGCGCCCCGTTCCGCGTGGTTTCTTGCGTCATGGGGCGAAAAAGACGGAGAGCCTTGCGCGATGGCTGACCTCGACGACACGGACCGCCGAATCCTGAGGGTGCTGCAACGACAGGGACGGCTGTCGAACGCCGATCTGGCCGAGGCGGTGCACCTCTCGCAATCGGCCTGTCACCGCCGGGTCGCCCGGCTGGAGGCGGCGGGCATCATCGCGGGCTATGTCGCGCTGGTGAACCCGCGCGCCGTCGGGCGCAAGACCGTGGTCTTCGTCGAGATCACGCTGTCCGGGCAGGCCGACGAGGTGCTGTCGGCCTTCGAGGCCGCCGTCGCCCGCGTGCCCGAGGTGCTGGAATGCCACCTGATGGCCGGGACCGCAGATTACCTGCTGAAAGTCGTCGCCGAGGACACCGAGGATTTCGCCGCGCTGCATCGCCGGGCGCTCGCCAGCCTGCCGGGGGTGGCGCAGTTGCAGTCGAGCTTCTCGCTGAAGACCGTCGTCTCGACCACCGCGCTCCCGGTCTGAGCCGGGCTCAGACGCCCGGACGCAGGGCGAAGGCGATCATCAGGATCGCCGCTGCGCCGACCCAGCTCGACAGCGCGCGCCAGCCGATCAGCACCGCCGGGTGGCCGATCCGCTCGCGCGTGGCCTGCACCAGTCCGGCGGGCAGGGCGACGAGGCTCGCCGCCCCCGCGGCCATTCCGACCATGAACGGCAGCGGCAGCTCGCCGAAGGCGTGGTCCTCCAGCAGATAGCGCCCCGCCAGCAGCAGCGCGAGCGCGCCGAGCCCCAGCGCCGCCGCGCGCGGCAGCGGCAGCGCGAGGATGCCCAGCCCTCCGATCGCCAGCGCCGCGACGACCAGCGCCAGGTCCGGCACGCCCGGCACGAAGACGCCAAGGCCCAGCACCAGCGCCAGCACGACGATCTGCACCGGCCAGAAGGCCAGCATCGCCTCGGTCCGCCAGATGCCCAGGAACAGCCCGGTTCCGATCAGCAGCAGCGCCACAGGCAGCATCAGCCAGGGCGCGCCGATCCCTTGCAGGAACAGCGCGTAGGAATCCGCCCCGGTCTGAAAGGCATGGGCCTGCGCCAGCCCCGGAACCGGGATCAGCGCCAGCCCGAGCGCAAGACGCCTCATGCCAGTCCGGTCAGGTAGGCGCCGCCCGCCAGCGCGATGACGACCCCCGCCGCGCGGATCGCGTAGTCGCCCTTCGGCACCTTGTGCAGCGCGCCGAGCGCGATACCGACCATGTGCAGCGCCCCGGTCGCCAGCACGAAGCCGATGGCATAGGCGAAGGGGTTGGCGGCGTCCGGCAGTTCGGTGCCGTGGGCATGGCCGTGGAAGATGGCGAAGACACCGACGATCACCGCCGCGATCCAGATCGGCGCACGGACCCACAGCGCGACCAGCAGGCCCAGCACCAGACCCGAGGCCGCGATGCCGATCTCGACCGAGGGCACGGGGATGCCGAGGACCCCGAGCGCGCCGCCGAAGGCCATGACCAGCGGGAACACGAGCGGCAGCACCCAGAGCGCCGGCGCGCCGAGGATCGCGCCCCACAGGCCGACGGCGATCATCGCCACGACATGGTCCGGGCCGAACAGCGGGTGCGTCACACCGGACAGGAAGCCCCCGGTCAGGCCTTCCCCGGTATGGGCGAGGGCGGGCAGGGTGCTGACCAGCAGCACGGTCAGGGCGAGGGACAGGCCAGGGAATCGCATCGGGTCACTCCATTCGAAAGGTTCGCAGAGAATAACCCGACCGGGTCACAAGGCAATGTCAGTTCGGGATCGCCGCCGGACGCCCGTCCTGCCACAGAACCGGGAACCAGTCCTCGCGCAGTCGCTCGCCGGGCTGCATCCCGTGGCCGGGGAAGGGCGGCGAGGTGCGGCCGGGCCGCTCGACATAGCGCGCGTCGTCGCCCAGCAGCCGCAGCGAGAACGCCCGCCGCCGGGCCGCCCCCTCGTTGCCGCGCGCGCCATGCAGGGTCTTGTAGTGGAACGCCACCGCGTCGCCCGGCTGCATCGGCCATTCGAGGACCCGGAACACCAGCGGCTCGCGGTCGGGATCGGGGACCGGGCGATACGTGCCGTCGTCGGGGTAGAAGTTGTCCTCGTGCAGCCACTTGGTCGGCAGCACCGGTTTCTCCCAGAGATGCGAGCCCGCGACCAGCCGCAGCGAGGCGTCGGTCACCGGGTCGACCGGCACCCAGAACGACAGCATCTGCGCCCCGTCCACGAAGTAATAGGGCGCGTCCTGGTGCCAGGGCGTCGGCTTCGAGGTGCCCGGTTCCTTGACCAGTACGTGATCGTGGAAGACCTGCACCGACCGGCTGCCCATCAGCGCGGCGGCGGCTTCCAGCGCGGGCGAGCGGGTGATCGCCTCGACGAATTCCGGGATGCGCTGCCAGTTGCAGTAGTCGTCGAAGAACCGCCCGCCTTCGCCCGGCTTCAGGTTCTCGGCGGCATAGGGGCCGGGCTCGGCGAGGTTGCGCGCGATACCGGCGCGCAGCGTGTCCACCCAGTCCGCGAAGAGGCCGGGGATCATCACCGCCCCGTCCCGTCGGTAGGCCTCGATCTGGTCCGGGGTGATCATGCCGCGGTCTCCGTCCTTGGTCCGCCGTGCAGTGATGACCCGAGCCGCCCGCCCGCCGCAAGCCCCGCCCGTGGGCGGGCAGGCGCGCCCAGCCTGCGGTAAACATCGGCTGAACGCGGCGCGCGGGCGCACCGACGTGATACCGACGTGACACCGACGCGATGCCGACCGCGCACCGACGCCGGTTCCGGGGCCCGGAAAACAACAAACCCCCGGGCAGGGCCACGGGGGTTCGGGGTCCGGACACGAGGTCCGGAAGCCTGCGGAAGTCCTCAGAGGAGGCCTTCGCGCTGGGCCTTTTTCCGGGCGAGCTTGCGTGCCCGACGGATTGCTTCCGCCTGTTCACGCGCGCGCTTGACGGACGGTTTCTCGTAATGCTGCTTGAGCTTCATTTCCCGAAACACGCCCTCGCGCTGAAGTTTTTTCTTCAGTGCCCGAAGCGCCTGATCGACATTGTTGTCGCGAACGCTGACCTGCATGTGGTTGTCACCACCTTCCTAAGTTAGAGTTGCAATCGCTGCAGGAAGTGGCCGTATAGCAACGACGCCTTAGCTTGTCCACCACCTGCAACACCCACGCCAGGGGAGGCACAGACATGACCGCAACCCGAAGCCCCGACGACCTGCGCGCCGCCCTTCTGGACGCGGCCCTCGTCCATGTTCCCTTCGACGGCTGGAGCCCCGCGACCTTCTCCGCCGCCTGCACCGACACCGGGACCGACCCCGCCGCCGCCCGCGC
>JAUHZL010000260.1 GCA_030425945.1 Alphaproteobacteria bacterium
AGGCCGATCTCGGCCAGGTGCGCGGCGGTGTTGAACAGGTACTCGGCATTCGGCCCCCGCCCGCCGACCGCGCGCGCGATGATCTGCGCCTGCTCTTCCATCGGCAGGTGGCAGTATTGCACATGGCCGGTGTCGATGACGTAGGTGACCGCCTCGATCCGGCGGCCGTCGGCCAGCGCCACCGGGCAGGTTCGCTCGACATAGGCCGACGAGATCAACTCGCGCTCGCGCAGCCCCGCCAGCGTCGCGGCCTCGGTGCCGGGGGCGGCGCGGAAGGCGATTCCGTCACAGGAGGCGTCCGGCGCGGGATCGAGGGCCAGCACGAGGCCGGGCGCGTCGACCGTCCCGCGATGGTGGATCGAGCGCATGCAGAAGCTGCGGTGATAGCCGGTCAACCGGGCCACAACGCGCTCGGCCACCGGGAAACCGGGGTTCCAGATCAGCGAGCCGTATCCGAACACCCAAAGCGGGTCCTGCATCTGGTCCTCCTTGTCCGCCCCCGTTAACACCGCATCTGACCCCGCATGAAAAGGGAAAACCCGCCATGCCCCGCCATACGCGCCTGATCGTCGCGATCACCCTGGCCCTCGCCGTGCTCTACGCGGGCTGGTGGACGGCGGGCTATGTCGTGCTGACCCGCAGCCTGCCCGCCTGGGCCGAGGACCGCCGCGCCGAGGGTTGGCAGGTCGACTGGACCGAGGCCTCCGTCACCGGGTTCCCGAGTCGCTTCGACACCACCCTGACCGAGCCCGCACTGGCTGACCCCGCCACCGGCTGGGCCTGGACCGCGCCGTTCTTCCAGGTCTTCGCGCTCAGCTACCGGCCGACGCACCTGATCGCGGTCTGGCCGCCCGAGCAGACCCTGTGGACGCCCTTTGCCCGCTACGCGCTGTCGCACGAGGACATGCGCGCCTCGCTGCGGGTCACGCCGGGATCGGCGCTGACCCTGCAAAGCGCCGCCTTCGACGCGCACGGGCTGACCGTGCAGGGGCCGGGCTGGAGTGCCGGGACCGCGCGCCTGCGCCTCGCTGCGCGCCAGACGCCTGCCGCGGTCGACACGCTCGACCTCGGGATCGAGGCCAGCACGGTGACCCCCGCGGCATCGCTGAAGAACGCGCTCGACCCGGTCGGGGTGTTGCCCGCCTCGGTCGAAACCTTGCGCCTGACCGCCACGGTCGCCTTCGACGCGCCATGGGACCGGGCCGCGCTGGAGCGCCGCCGCCCGCAGCCGACCCGGATCAACCTGACCGACCTGCGCGCGACCTGGGGCGGGCTCGACCTGCGGGTGACCGGAGACCTCGACGTCGACGGCTTCGGACTGGCCAGCGGCCGGCTGACCGTGAAGGCGACGAACTGGCGGCAGATCCTGACGCTGGCCGAGGCCGCGGGCCTCCTGCGACCCGGCCTGCGCGGCGCGGCCGAGCGCGGCCTCGCAACGCTGGCGGCCCAGTCCGGCCCCGACGAGACGCTCGACGTGCCGCTGACCGTCTCGGACAACGTGGTGTCGCTGGGCATCCTGCCGCTTGGCCGCCTGCCGCCGCTGATCCTGCGCTGATCGCCGGTCTCAGCGGCAGTAGGGGCCGCTGCGATAGCTCGCGGTATCGAAGTGGAAGTGATCGCGGTGCAACCGGTTCGCTTCCGGTCCCAGCACGGTGCCGAAGGGGCCGCAGGCCGCCCGGTGCATCTGTTGCAGGATGCGGCCCTGCGTCCGGTCGGGCCAGCCGTCCAGCACCGTGATCTGCACCCCGTTGCGCAGGGTGAAGGCCGAGATGTCGATGGCCTTGCCCTTGCCATGCTCGGAGATGCGCTCGCCGCGCTGGTTGTTGCGCGGGCGGCAGGCGTAGTGGGCCGCGACCCGGTACTCGGCGATTCCGCCGCCCAGCCGCCCGACCGCCGGGACCGCGCCGCGCTCGGTCCAGGACAGCAGGGCCTGCGCCGTCTCGCAGGTCATCGTCGCCGCGGTGGACAGGCGAATGCCCGCAACCTCGGTCACCTGCACCGGGTTCGCCACCGCGCATTCCGAGATGCGGCCTGCGATCGGCGGCAGGACACGGCCCCGGATCGCCGGGTTGCCGCAGATCGTGCCTTCGGGACCGGTGGCCCCGGCGGGGGCGCGCGGCACCGCCGTCGCCATGCCCGAGGCGAGCACGGTATTGCGCCGCTGCAGGTTGTCCGGGCGTTCCGGCGGGCGGGGCGAGCGGTAGACCGGCGCGGTCGAGGCAAGGACCCGCACCTCCGGCTGCGCGGGGGGCGGTGGCTCGGTCACCGGCGCGATGGCCCCGAGCACCGAGGGCGCAGGCCCCGAAGGCCGGGTCCGGTCCAGCCACGGCCGGGCGCGCGGCCGCACCTCGGCGGTGAAGCGGACCACCACGCCGCCGGCCGCCGGGGTCACGGGCGCGACCGGGACAGGCACGGTGTCCTCGGGCAGGACCTCCAGCACACGGTCCGGGGACCAGGCCGTGCGGGGACGCGGGCGGACGGTGGCGCTGTAGTAGACCGGAACCTCGACGCGGGGCGAGGACGCGGGCACAGCCGCACCGGGGCGCGGTTCGGGGCGCAGCGACCGGTCCGGGGCAGCCGCCCCCGCAACCGCCGCGCCGAGCGCGACAAGGGCGAGGGCCAGCGAGGCCTGCCGGAGCCGCGCCCCGCCCCTCATCCGGTCTCCGCCGCCTTGCGCCGTGCGACGGCCCGCCCGAAATCGGGCGCGTCGGTATCCTGCCCGGCCTCGATGATGCCGCGCCGGATCGCCCGGGTGCGGGTGAAATAGGCGTGCAGGTGGTCGCCGTCGCCGAGCCGGATCGCCCGTTGCAGCGCGAAGAGTTCTTCCGTGAACCGTCCGAGGATCTCGAGCGTGGCCTGCTTGTTGGTCAGGAACACGTCGCGCCACATCGTCGGGTCGCTGGCCGCGATCCGGGTGAAGTCCCGGAAGCCCGCCGCCGAATACTTGATGACCTCGCTGTCGGTCACCCGGCGCAGGTCGTCGGCCACGCCCACCATCGTGTAGGCGATCAGGTGCGGCGCGTGGCTGGTCACCGCCAGCACCAGGTCATGGTGGTCGGCGTCCATCACGTCGACGTTCGAGCCGAGCGCCTGCCAGAACCCGGCCAGCCGCGCCACCTCGGCCTCGTCGCTGCCCTCGACCGGCACCAGCAGGCACCAGCGGTTGTCGAAAAGCTCGGCGAAGCCCGAGCGCGGGCCGGAATGCTCGGTCCCGGCCAGCGGGTGCGCGGGGATGAAGTGGACGCCCTCGGGCATGTGCGGGGCGACCGCCTCGATCACCGCGCGCTTGACCGATCCGACATCGGTGACCACCGCGCCCGGTTTCAGCTGCGGGGCGATGTCCTCGGCCACCTGCCCCATCGCGCCGACCGGCACGGCCAGAACGATCAGGTCGGCGTCCGTCACCGCCTCGGCCGCCGTGGCGCAGACGCGGTCCACCAGCCCGATCTCGAGCGCCACCTGGCGCGTCTCGGGCGAGCGGGCATAGCCGGTGATCTCGGCCGCGAGGCCCGCGCGCCGCATGGCATGGGCCATCGATCCGGCGATCAGGCCGAGCCCGATCAGGGCCACCCGGTTGTAGATCACGCTCATGCCGCGCCCCGGAAGCTGCCCAGCGCGGCCAGCACGCGGTCGTTGTCCTCGGGACGGCCCACGGTGATCCGCAGCGCCTCGGGGAAGCCGTAGCCCTTCGGGTGCCGCACGATGATCCCGGCCGCCTTCAGATGCGCGTCGGCGGCGACCGCGTCGGCCTCGTCCGCGAAGCGCGCCAGCACGAAATTGGCGTGGCTGTCGTCGCAGGCGATGCCCAGTTGCCGCAGCCCGCCCGCGAGCCGCGCCCGCTCGGCCGCGTTGATGCGCAGGCACCCGGCGACCCAGTCGCGGTCCTGCACCGCCGCCTCGGCCCCGGCGAGGGCGAGCCCCGACAGGTTGAACGGCCCGCGGATGCGGTTCAGCACGTCGATCACCGCGCGCGGCGCGTAGCCGTAGCCGACCCGCAGCCCGCCGAGGCCATAGGCCTTGGAGAAGGTCCGCGTCATCACGACATTCTCGCGGCTCTCGACCAGCGCGAGCCCGGCGTCATAGCCCTCGGCGAACTCGGCATAGGCGCCGTCGAGAACCAGCAGGCAGCCGTCCGGCAAGCCGTCGGCCAGCCGCGCCAGCGCCCCGGTCTCCAGCAGGGTCGCGGTCGGGTTGGCGGGGTTGGCGATGAACACGAGGCGGGTCAGGGGACCGGCGCGCTCCAGCAGCGCGTCCACGTCGACGGTGCGGTCGCGCTCGGGCACCTCGACCGGGGTCGCCCCGGCCGCCAGCGCGGAAATCCGGTACATCGCGAAGCCATGCTCGGTGTGCATCACCTCGGTGCCCGGCCCGGCATAGGCCTGGCAGAGCAGGTGCAGCACCTCGTCCGAGCCGACACCGCAGATGATCCGGTCGGGGTCCATGCCCTCGACCCCGGCAATCGCGGCGCGCAGGGCGGCGTGGTCGGTGGAGGGATAGCGGTGCGCCTGCGCCAGCACACCGGCCATCGCGGCAACGGCGGCGGGCGACGGGCCGAAGGGGTTCTCGTTCGAACTCAGCTTCAGCGGATCGGCCTGCCCCGCGATCTCGGACGCGCCGCCCTGGTAGAGCGCAATCTCCATGATGCCCGGCTGAGGGGCGGGGGGCGTGGTCATGTCGGGGCGATCCTCTGCTCGAACGCCGGGCCAGTTTGTCGGTCTTTTGCCGAAGTCTAGCGCAGGCGCAAGGGTCAGGCCACCCCGCGCGCCGGGACCGGTGTCGCAGA
>JAUHZL010000261.1 GCA_030425945.1 Alphaproteobacteria bacterium
GGCGTGGCGCTGGAGTATGCGACCGAGGTGAGCTGGACGCTGGCCAAGGCGACGGACGTTCCCGGTCCGGTGCGCGATCTGGCGGTGGATGACCTGCTGGCGGCCGACTGAGCGGCGGCCCGGCGGAGGACAGGAAGGAATCGTTGGAATGACTGACCGCGTGGTGCCCCGGCGGGCGCTGATCTCCGTTTCGGACAAGACCGGACTTCTGGACTTCGCAAAGGGGCTGGCCGCGCAGGGCGTGGCGCTGCTGTCGACCGGGGGCACGGCGGGACTGCTGCGCGACGCCGGGCTCGACGTGACCGACGTCGCCCAGATCACCGGCTTTCCCGAGATGATGGACGGGCGGGTCAAGACGCTGCACCCGGCGGTGCACGGCGGGCTTCTCGCCCTGCGCGACAATCCCGAGCACGTCGCGGCCATGGAGGCACATGGCATCGGACCGATCGATCTGCTGGTGGTGAACCTCTACCCGTTCGAGGCGACGGTCGCGCGCGGTGCGGCGTATGAAGAGGTGATCGAGAACATCGACATCGGCGGTCCGGCCATGATCCGCGCCGGGGCGAAGAACCATGCCTTCGTCGGGGTTGTGGTCGATCCGCAGGATTACGCGGCGGTGCTGGCCGAGCTGGAGGCGCAGGACGGGGCCACGACGCTGGGCTTCCGCCAGCGCCTCGCGCAGACGGCCTACGCACGCACGGCGGCCTACGATGCCGCGGTCTCGGGCTGGATGGCAGGGGCCATCGGCGAGGCGGCGCCGCGCCGCCGCGCCATCGCCGGACAGATCGCCCAGACGCTGCGCTACGGCGAGAACCCGCACCAGGCCGCCGCCTTCTACACCGATGGCAGCGGGCGTCCCGGGGTGGCGACCGCGACCCAGCTTCAGGGCAAGGAGCTGAGCTACAACAACATCAACGACACCGACGCCGCCTTCGAACTGGTGTCCGAGTTCGACCCGGCCGAGGGGCCGGCGGTCGCGATCATCAAGCACGCCAATCCATGCGGCGTGGCGCGCGGGGCGACGATGCACGAGGCCTATGCCCGGGCCTATGACTGCGACCGGACCTCTGCCTTCGGCGGCATCGTCGCGCTGAACGGGCGTCTCGACGCGGTGACGGCCGAAGCCATCTGCGAGATCTTCACCGAGGTGGTGATCGCACCGGAAGCCGACGAGGACGCGATCGCGCTGTTCGCGAAGAAGAAGAACCTGCGCCTGCTGACCACCGGCGCGCTGCCCGATCCGACCTCGCCGAGCCTCGCGTGGAAGCAGGTCGCGGGCGGCTTGCTGGTACAGGACAAGGATACCGGGCGGGTGGCGGCTGCCGACCTCCGGATCGTCACCAAGCGCGCGCCCAGCGAGGCCGAACTGGCCGACCTGCTGTTCGCGTGGCGGGTCGCCAAGCACGTGAAGTCGAACGCCATCGTCTACGCCAGGGATGGCGCGACCGTGGGCGTCGGGGCGGGCCAGATGAGCCGTGTCGACAGCGCCCTGATCGCCGCGAAGAAGGCCGAGCGGATGGCCGAGGCGCTGGGCCTGCCCGAGCCGCTGACCAAGGGCTGTGTCGTCGCGTCGGACGCGTTCTTTCCCTTCGCCGATGGCCTGATGGAAGCGGCCGGCGCCGGTGCGACGGCGGTGATCCAGCCGGGCGGCTCGATGCGCGATGACGAGGTGATCGCGGCGGCGGATGCGGCGGGCCTCGCCATGGTCTTCACCGGCATCCGGCATTTCCGGCACTGAAAGGGCGCAAGATGCGGCTTCTGGTTCTCGTCGCGGCGCTCGCCTTTGCCGTCGATCAGGCGTCGAAATGGGCGGTTGTCCATGCGCTCGACCTCAAGACGCGGCTGGACCTCGACGTTTTCCCGCCCTTTCTCGTCTTTCGCATGGGCTGGAACCGGGGGGTGAACTTCGGTCTTCTCGGCCATGACGCCGAGATCGTGCGCTGGGGCCTGATCGTGCTGGCGCTGGCGATCTGTGCCTTCGTCGCACGCTGGGCGATCCGGGAAGGCGGGACGCTGGTTCTCATCGGCGGGGGTCTGCTGATCGGCGGCGCGCTGGGCAACGTCCTCGACCGGGTGATCTACGGGGCGGTGGCGGATTTCCTGAACATGTCGTGCTGCGGGATCCGGAACCCCTATTCGTTCAACGTCGCCGACATCTTCGTTTTCGCTGGTGCAGCCGTGCTTCTCCTTGGATCGGGCAGATCAAAGACCCCGTGACGGGGCGGCGAAGATGCGCTAAACGCTGTGGACAAGAACAAACGGAGGCTTCGATGGGGCAGAAGCTCGCACATATTGTCGGGTTTGCCGCGCTGGCGGTGCTGGTCGCGGCCTGCGACCGGAATGCCGACCCGATCCTGATGAACGTTGGCGCGAACAACGGCTCACCGGACGAGTTCGGCATCCTGCCGTCCAAGCCGCTGGAGCTGCCGCGCGACCTGGCGGCCCTGCCTGCCCCGACACCGGGCGGCAGCAACCTGACCGACCCTACGCCCGAAGCCGACGCCATCGCCGCCCTTGGCGGCAACACGCGCCGCTATGACGGTCCGGCGACCGAGGGCGGGCTGGTCGGCTATGCCGCGCGCTACGGCGTCGATCCGTCGATCCGCCAGACCCTAGCGGCCGAGGACCTCGAATTCCGCCGCGACAACAACGGACGCATCCTTGAGCGGCTGTTCAACGTGAACGTCTACTTCAAGGCGTATCGCGCGCAGTCGCTCGATCAGCACCTGGAACTCGAGCGCTATCGCCGCGCCGGGGTCCGGACCGTGTCGGCCCCGCCCGATCCGCTGATCGTTCCGAAGGACCAGTAAGCCGTCCGCGCTGTCACAGGCGCGTCAAATCCCCTTGAAGGCCCGGCCCGGAACCGTACCTGTGGACCAAAGGTTCAAGGGGAGTGTTCCTATGCATCGCTTCGTGTCGCCTCTGCTGGCGGCCTGTCTGGCCTTCGCGGCCGGAATTGCGCAGGCGGCGGAGAACGTCTCGCGCTTCGTGCTCGACAACGGGCTGGAACTGGTGGTCATCGAGGATCACCGCGCGCCCGCCGTCACCCACATGATCTGGTATCACATCGGGGCCGCCGACGAGGCCCCGGGCGAGTCCGGCGTCGCGCATTACCTCGAACACCTGTTGTTCAAGGCCACCGACGACATGGCGTCGGGCGAGTTCTCCGAGGTGGTGCGGGCCAACGGTGGCTCGGACAACGCGTTCACCAGCTGGGACTACACCGCTTACTTCCAGCGGGTCGCCGCGGACCGTCTTGGCCTGATGATGAAGATGGAGGCCGACCGGATGCGCGACCTCCTCCTGACCGACGAGGAACTCGCCACCGAATTGCAGGTGATTCTCGAAGAGCGCAGCCAACGGATCGACAGCGATCCGGGTGCGCTCTTTGCCGAGCAGCGTCGTGCCGCGATGTATCTCAACCACCCCTACGGCCGTCCGATCATCGGGTGGCGCCACGAGATGGAGTCGCTCGATCGCGCCGACGTCGAGCGGTTCTACAACACCTATTACCACCCGAACAACGCGACGGTCATCGTTGCGGGGGACGTGACCCCGGACGAGGCCCTGGCGCTGGCGACCGAGTACTATGGCCCGATCCCGGCGGCCGCCGACCTGCCCGAGCGCGTGCGCCCTCTGGAGCCCCCGCAACGGGCCGAGCGGCGGGTCATCTACGAGGACCCCCGCGTCGCACAGCCCTATGTCATGCGCGCCTACATGGCGCCGGCCCGCAAGTCCGGTGACCAGCAGGAGGCCGCGGCGCTGACCATCCTCGCCGAGCTTCTGGGCGGCAACAGCCAGACCTCGGTCATGGGCCGCAAGCTGCAGTTCGAGGAGAAGACCGCCCTGTTCACGCAGGCGTTCTACGATGGCATGGCGCTCGATGACGGCAGCTTCGGCCTGATCGTGGTGCCCGCGCCGGGCCGAACGCTGGACGAGGCCGAGGCGGACATGGACCGCGTGGTCGCCGAATTCATGGCGGAAGGCGTCGATGAAGCGGCGCTCGACCGTATCCGAATGCAGATCCGCGCCTCCGACATCTATGCGCAGGACTCGGTGCAGGGGCTGGCCCGCAGTTATGGCGTGGCGCTGGCGTCGGGGCTGACGCTGGAGGACATCGACGCCTGGCAGGACATCCTGCAGTCGGTGACCGCCGAACAGGTCATGGCCGCGGCCGAGCGGGTCTTCGACCGCAAGCAATCGGTGACCGGGATCTACCGGGCCCCCGCACCCGCACCGCAGGAGATGATGCAATGATCCGCGCTGTCCTGACCGCCGCTTTCGTCGCCCTCGCCGCGGTGCCCGCGCAGGCCGAGATCGACATCGTTCCCGTGACCTCGCCCGGCGGAATCCACGCCTGGCTGGTGCAGGACACCTCGATCCCGTTCGTGTCGCTCGAGATGCGCTTCCGGGGCGGGGCGTCGCTCGATCCCGTCGGCAAGGAAGGTGCGGCCTATCTGGCGACCGGCCTTCTGGAAGAGGGCGCCGCCGACATGGATGCACAGGCCTTCGCCACCCGGACCGAGGAACTGGCCGCCAGTTTCGAGTTCGACGTCTACACGGACACCGCGTCGGTCTCGGCGCGTTTCCTGACCGAGAACCGCGACGCCGCCATCGCGCATCTGCGGGCCGCTCTGATCGAGCCGCGCTTTGACGACGTGGCGATCGAGCGGGTGCGGAACCAGATCCTGTCGATCCTGTCGAGCAACGCGAAGGACCCGCAGGACATCGCCAACGCGACGCTCGATACCCAGGTCTTTCCG